>DASSCW010000075.1:0-6410 GCA_035697465.1 Candidatus Limnocylindria bacterium
CGTACGACGTGACGACCACGACGGCCGGCAGTGTCTTCCCGTCTCCGACGAGCGCGTCGAGCCCGAACTCCTGCCCAAGGCGCAGGTCCAGCAGCAGCACGTCGACGGCCTCGCGATCGAGGAGCGGGCGCGCCTCGTCCAACGTGGCGGCCGTCCCGGCCAGGACCAGGCCGTCGGCCCCGTCGATGATCGCGGCCGTGCCGGTCCGCACGACCGGGTGGTCGTCGACCACGGCAACCCGTACAGAGGTCATCGCGGCCTCCATTCGAGGCGGACGTGCGTGCCGCCGGTGGGCCAGCGACGCACATCGAGCAGCGCCCCGATCTGCTGCGCGCGCTGCTGCATGTTGGCCATGCCCAGGTGACCGGCACGGAGTGCCTGTTCGGCAGCATCGGGCTCGATGCCGGGGCCAGAGTCGTCAATGGTCAGCGACACGCCACCGTCCTCGGCCACGCGATAGCGAACGGTGATGGGGGTTCCGCCATGCTTCACTGCGTTCGTGATCGCCTCCTGCGCGACACGGAAGACCGCCAGCTCGACGTTGGCGGGAGGCCGAGCTGGATCCGTCCGCTCCAGGACCACGTCGCCATCCGCCAGGGGTCGAACGCGTCCGACGAGCCACTCCAGCGCTGGGCCGGCGCCGAGGTCGTCGAGGAGTGGCAGACGAAGGTCGGAGGTGATGGTCCGCAGCCGTTCGGCCACGCGTCGCGCCATCTCTGCGTTTTCGGCGTCGCCGGCTGCATCGAGCCGGCGCACCAGCGCGGAGATCTCCTGCAGGGCATCATCGTGCAGGTCCGCCGCCAGGCGCGCGCGCTCCGCCTCGACGGCGACCACGGCCAGGTCCCGCTGCCGCTGGGTACGGAGCGCCATCCCCAGCAGCGGGGCGATGGTGAAACGGCGCCAGGCGACAAGGGCCAGCAGCCACACGCCCAGCAGCCAGAGTGCTGGTGAATAGCCGGGCAGCACCGTCATGGCGGCCCCCGGCGTCAGGCCGATGGCCAGCAGGTCGAGGCGCCCAGTCGGGACCGTGGAGCCGGCAGGGTTCCCAGCCAGGGCGGCGCCCAGACCCGGAGCGAGCGCGATGAAGCCCATTGCCAGGTAGATCGTCAGACGCGTGCCGGAGTCGCCGAGCTCGTAGGGGCCGCCGAGCGGGCCGCCAACAGAGCTGCCGGTCACGAGCACCGCCACGACCGCCGCAAGCACCAGCGAGATGCCGAAGAGGGTCCGTCGCCAGGCTGGATCCGGGTGACGCCAAGCAAGGAGATGGGCAACCGGCAAGGCGCCCGCCGCCGGGAGCAGAAGGCGCGCCAGGAAGTTCGACCCGCCGTTCTCGTTGAAGGCCAACGCCATCAGCGGGATGGCAATCGCGGATCCCAGTGGCACAGCCGCGCGGGACCAACCCGGCCCCATCAGGCCGCGATACAGCGCAAACGCGACCAAGGCGCCGAACATCGCGCCGAAGACGACCGCTCCCGTCTCGCAGCAGGTCAACAGGCCGCCGACGAAGGTGGTGGCAGCCACGAGCAGCGAGAGCGTGTCGCGCCGAGCGCGCGTCGCCGCAGTGTCATGCTCGATCAGCGGTTCCTCTTCGACGATGGGATCGTCAGGCTTCGTGGCCGCCGGTCGGTCGCGCTGCGGGGCGATCCTCGGCACGATCTGCCAGACGACGACCGCCGCGACGGACAGGATCAACGGGGCGAATTCCGGGAAGAAGCCGATGAGCACCAGCACTGATGCTGCCGGTACCGCGCCGATCGCCAGGATCCCCAGGCGGTCGGATGTCGCCCGCTCACTCACCAGGGCGCCCGCCAACGAAGGAATCGCCACGATCGAGGCTGCCAGCACGACGATCTGCGCGTGCCCGCCGGTTCCCAGAAGCAGCATGCGACCCGCCAGCAGGATCGCGACGGCGGCCAGGAGCACGCCGGTCCAGCGGATGATGGAAGCCCACGAGGCGTCCGGCTGGCAATCGGCCAACGACCACGCCAACGGCAGGCAGCCCAGTGCGGGCAGCGCAAGACCGACCGCGGCGGTCACTGGCGACCCGGCGTAGATGAGGGGCAGCGCCATGAGCGGCGTGGCGATCGCGACGCCCGTAACCGTCGCCTCGGCCTTTCGCCCATCGCCGGCCCACCCTCGCGACACGGCTGCGGCCGCGGCCAGGCCAAGCCCTATCCCGATCAGGAGGAGGACGCCTCCTCCTTCGAGGCGGGAGGTCAGCTGAGATCGCTGCAGACTCGCGCCCGAGGTGATGAATCCGGGCATCTGCGGGTCGTCCAGCAGGACCGCGTAGATGTAGTCGATCTCGGACTCGGACACGGGGTCGCCGGCCGCAAAGCGCAGGTACTCGCCAGGCTGGTCGAAGTCCCCCTGGTTCGGATATTCCGAATCCCGCTGCGGGACCATCGATCCGTCGCGGCGATGCAGTTCGACGACCATCGATCCCGGCGCGAAGCCGTAGTACTCGGCCAGCGAGTCCGGCGCGACCTCGACGACCTGGAGGAAGCCGTCCTCATCGGTCCCCAGGCGCAGGCCCATGTCGACGTCGCCGAGCAGCCAGGTGGTGAGCCCGGCAAGGGCGGTGACGGTGGCGATCACCAGGGCCGCCGCGTCCCGGCGACGCACGGCGGATCCATGCATGGCCCGGACGGTAACAGAGGGGCGCGCGGCATCGGTTCGGGGAAATCCCTTAATGCCTCGCATGGATGTGCCGGATGGGCGCAGGCGCGACGGCCGTCCACGATCGGGCCAGGAGGTGAACCCGATGCAGACCGTTCGCGCCAGCCTGGTGGCTATCCCCTTCGTGCTCCTGGCGGTCGTGGTGGCCGCGCTCTCCGCCGTCATCGGTCCGGTGCAGTGAGCGACGAACCCATCGTCCTGGAGGCCCATGCCCTCGCCAAGCGGTACGGGCGTCGCAACTGGGCGCTCAGCGGGATCGACCTTGCACTGCCGCAGGGCGGCATCACGGCGCTGGTGGGGCCGAACGCGGCCGGCAAGTCGACGCTGATCAAGACGTGGATCGGATTCGAGCGGCCCACCAGGGGCAGCGTCACGGTGGCCGGCATCGATCCGTGGCGGGACCGGTCCGGCGCGCTGGCCCACGTCGGGTATGTCCCACAGTCGCCGGCGCTCTACGACGCCCTCTCGGTGGACGACCACCTGGACCTGGCGGTGCAGTTGCGACCCGGCTTCGACCGCGCTTACGCACGGCAGCGGCTGGACGAGCTGGGCATTCCAGGAGACCAGGGGGCGCGCTCGCTCTCCGGTGGGCAGCAGGCACAGGTGGCGCTGGCGCTGGCGTTGGGCACGCGCGCCGAGATCCTGCTCCTGGACGAGCCGCTCGCCAGCCTTGATCCCCTGGCACGTCGCGAGTTCCTGCACGTCCTGACCGATGCCGTTCACGCGCAAGGCGCGACGGCGCTCCTCTCCAGCCACATCGTCACCGACGTCGAGCAGGCATGTGATCGACTGATCGTGCTGGGCGTAGGTCGGGTGCTCCTCCATGACACGGTGGCCGATGCGCTGTCAACGCACTGGATCGGCACTGCCAGCGACCTGGGCGCGGGCGTCGAGGCGGTTGCCTCGTTCGCCGGTCCCGCCGGCGAAAGGCTCACGCTCGCCCGAACCCGTAGGGCGGGAGCGATTGCCTACGGTCTGCGGCGCGCGACGCTCGAAGAGGTGGTGCTCGGCTACCTCGCTTCCGGGCGTGGGCTGCCGTCCGAGGTTGCCGCGTGAGCCGCCTCGGCTCCTGGCTGGTCCTCTCCTTCCGACTGCACCGCTGGGAGGTTCTGGCGTCGCTCGTGGGCACGGCCGTGCTGGCTGCAGTGATGCTGTGGCTGGCGTCGCAACTGCGGTTCCTGGCCGCCAGCGAGCCTGGATGCCCGGACCCTGCCTCCTACGTGGGTGGTGGCTGCGAGCAGTTCGCGCAGCGCTTCAGCAACCTGGGCGACTGGGGACGCCAGTTGCTTCTGGTCAGCTGGGGAACCCCGTTCGGGATGGGGCTCGTGCTCGGCGTCCCGCTCGTATCGCGGGAGGTGGAGCACCGCACGGCAGGCATCGCCTGGACGCTGAGCCGTTCGCGCGGCTGGTGGCTAGCGCGGCGGGTCGCATTTCTGGCGCTGGTTCTGATCGTGCTACTGGCCGCGCTGGCCACCGTCAGCGAGATCCTCGCCGCGGCCGTGCTGCCGACGCTCCAGCTGGACAGCGATTTCACCTGGCACGGGCGACGGGGCTGGCTGATTGTCGCGCGCGGCCTGGCGGCGCTTGGCATCGGCGTCCTGATCGGGGCCATCGTCGGGCGGCTGCTGCCGGCCATGCTCACGGCCGCCTTCGTATCGGTCCTGGTCTTCGTCGGTTTCAGCCTTGGCATGGACCGCTGGTTAGAGGCCGATGCGGTGCTGGTGCCGGCGATGAACGGAAACGCCGCCAGCGAAGTTGGCGAACTGTCGCTCGGCTGGCGCATCGAGCTGCTGAACGGCCAGGTCATCACTCCGGATGAGCTGTACGGCCGGGACGGCAACGTCAACGTCAACGAGGACATGGACGGCCGCCTCTACAACAGCCCGGACGGCACGCTGCGTCCCGAGAACATCATCGGCTGGAGTCGGGAGCTGCTCGTCCCCGGCCGGCTCTATCGGCAGGTCGTGCTGCGGGAGTCGGCCGTGGCGACGGGTCTGGGGCTGCTGCTGCTCCTGGGCGCCGCTGGCGTCGTCGCGCGCCGCAGGCCGACCTGATGCCGCGCGCCATACGCCTGGCGTTCCGGATGCAGCGGTTCGAGCTGGGGCTCCTGCTTGGCGCGGTCCTGCTGGTATGCGTGGCGGCGCTGGGGATCGCGTGGCAGACCCGGGTCCTCCGGGAGGAGCAGTTAGCCTGCTTTCGCGAGGCGCCTCCCGCGGTCGAGGGATCTTCCGGCACGCCATGCCCTGACCAGGACGAGGCGCTGCAGCTCCTCGAGCAGGGAGCAGCTTTCGCGAAGGCCGGCGTGCTGCTCACGCCGTTCGTCCTGGGGTTGTTCCTGGGAGTCCCGGTGGTCGCGCGCGAGATCGAGGGACGCACCGCGGGCATCGCCTGGACGTTGGACCCATCGAGGCGGCGGTGGCTTCTCACGCGCGGCGGACCGGTCATCGCCGCGGCGGTGCTCGCGTCGTTGGTGGCGGGTGTGGCGGGCGAGGTCGTGGCTCGCTCCGCGCCCTGGGCCGAGGGTGTCGGGCTCGGCTTCACCGACTACGGCGCACGAGGCGAACTGGTTGCCGTTCGCGCGCTGGCGGTCGCGTCCGTCGGCCTGGTGATGGGTGCGCTGGTGCCCCGTCAGCTGCCCGCGCTGCTTCTGGCCGGCGCCGCCTCGCTCGCCCTGTTCGTGGCGGTGACGATCGTGATGGACGGCTGGATGGAGGCCGCGGCAGAGCCGATCGCGGTAGGCCCGATGCAAGACTTGTCAGGAAAGATCTACGGCTCCGCCATGCGCGACGACGCCACCGGTCTGATCGTGAATGAAGAGGAGTGGTTCCTCGCCAATCCGGACCCGGTCTACGACGAGTTCGGCATGCCGGTTGGCACGACGATGATCTATTACATGGTGCCGGGCTGGCGCTACGGCGAGTTCGTGCTCCGCGAGTCGGCTCTCCTTGGCGTGGTCGCGGCCCTCGCGATGGTCACGTCGGCCGCGGTCGTGAGCGTTCGGCGGCCGTGACGGGCATGCGTGCCGCGTTCCTACTCGCCTGGAGGCTGCAGCGGTGGGAGATCGTGGCGGCGGCGGTGGCCGCAGGCGTCCTCAGCATCCTGGCCCTGCAGCTCGCGTTTCGATTCGACGAGCTGGTGGCCGGCTGTCGCGCGGCGGTCGAGGTGGTTGCCCCGTGCGGAGGGTTGCGCGAGAGCGGAACGATCTACGACACCGGCAACCAGGAGAAGCTGTACCTCGTTCGGCAGGGGTTGGCTGTGCTTCCCTTCGCCGCTGGCGTGGTCCTGGGTGGGCCGCTGCTGGCGCGCGAGATCGAGCACGGGACCGCGCGGCTGTCCTGGCCGCTGGCCCAATCGCGCGGCCGCTGGCTGGTGGTGCGGGTGGTCCCGGTCGCGATCATGGGCGTTGCCCTCGTTGCCGTTCCGGCGTTGGCAGGGCAGGTCCTCGCGCGGTCCGAGTGGCCGGTCATCAGTCCGGATGCGAACTTCGAGGGCTATGGAGAGCGTGGGATTCCGCCGGTTGCCCGATTCGGCTTGGCGTTCGCCCTGTCGGCACTGGCTGGCGGCTGGATCGGCCGCCAGCTTCCTGCCCTCCTGGTGGCGGGCGTGCTGATGGGCGGCGCGGGTGTCGCGTTGAGCATCCAGCATGGGCACTGGGTGGAGCCGGTGGAAGGGAATCCAGAGGTCTTCCAGCCGATCGACAGCCTCGGCGATATGTACGTGCACGTCCGCTA
>DASSCW010000076.1:0-10605 GCA_035697465.1 Candidatus Limnocylindria bacterium
GACCGACGGCAACACCGACATGCGATTGGTCGGAGGCACGCTGTGGCCCGGCGGCACGGCCGTGTTCGAGATCACCTACCCGCTGAATGCGGGAAGCCTCGGCAAGGAGTTCACGATCCTGGCGTGCGCCTTCATCAACGACGTCGCCACGCTGAAATACGTCGTCTCGTTCGTGCCCAGCAACCAGGCGTTCCGGCTGCGGATGACCTTCGCCGTTCCCGAAGACGCGCCTGTCGGCGGCATGTACTGCAACTACGCCAAGACGACGGCCGCCCCAACGGCTGCCCAGGCCAGCCAGCGCAAGGCCGGCCCGTCCTGCTTCATCATCCGCCAGCCGCCCGGCAGCCCGGCATCGTCGGGGCCACCAGGCGGCGGACCGAGCACGCCACGCACGCCGACGCGCAACACGGACCCCCCGGGAGTGCCGTCCCTGCCCGATACGGCGATGCCGCGCCCCTGACCCCGCGGATCACTTGCCGACTTCGATCGGCACCCGGTGGTCCGGCTGGCCGTCCTTCGCCAGCATCGAGTACGACCTCGCCGTCGCGCGGTACATGCGGATGAGCGTCTCGCCCTCGACGTCCTGGCGCGTCCAGGCAGAGCCGCCATCCTTCATTGACCGTGCCGAGAACACCGCCAACCCGCGGTCCAGCTCTTGGCCGATCAGCTGCTCGGCGGTTGCCTCGATGTACACGCCCTGACCGGTGCCGATCGGGACGGTGGAGTCGAAGATGACGATGCCGATTTCCGCCCGCGACGCGATGTTGGCCGAGTGCCTCGCCTCGTGGGACGAGACCCAGTAGAACGCGCCGCTGCCGTCCGTCGCGTAGTAGACGGGCGTCGCCCAGGGCCGGCCATCCGCATCGGCCGTCCCGAGGACCATGTACGAGATGCGATCGATGATGGCCGCGGCCTGCGCTGCTCGTTCGGCGGGCGTCGGCTCGATGCGGTCGGGCATCAGCCTGTCCGGCTGAGGTGCAACACCGACCCGGCGGCGTAGATGCCGTGCTCCTTTGCCTTTGCCACGCGCCTCGAAGTAGCGGGGATTACGTCGAGAAACAGTCAGCGGCGCCATGGTCAGGGTGGCTGTGGTCATGCGGTCAGGCCCTTTACGTGTGCGGGCGTCAACGCCGCAAGGCCGATGCCAGCCAGTTGCCTATGCTGGGCGACCGGATGGGAGAGGGTGAGATGACGTCTGAATCAACTGACGATGGGGATACCGATCTCGCTACCATCGACGGGTGACCCTGCGACCCGAGATCCAGCCCGCGGACGACTTCGTCCACCTCCACGTCCACTCAGAATTCAGCCTCCTCGACGGGCTGTCGCGCACCCGCGAGATGACCGAGCGGGCCGCCGCGCAGGGGATGAAGGCGCTTGCGGTCACCGACCACGGCGCCATGTACGGGGCCATCGAGTTCTACCAGGCGTGCCGCGGCGCAGGCATCAAGCCGATCATCGGCATCGAGCAGTACATCGCGCCTCGGGCCATGACCAGCAAGGAAGGCAAGGCCGATGCGGACTACTACCACATGGTCCTGCTCGCCAAGAACGATGTTGGCTACCGCAACCTGTTGGCGCTGACCACCGCCGCGCACCTGGACGGCTACTACTACAAGCCGCGCATCGACAAGGAGCTGCTGGCCAGGCATGCCGAGGGGCTGATCGGGACATCAGCCTGTCTGGGCGGGGAAGTGCTGCGGCGCCTGGCTGAAGGCGACGAACGGGCAGCCCGCCAGGCGGCGGATGACTATCGGTCCATCCTGGGTGCCGACAACTTCTACATCGAGGTCCAGGACCACGGCGTGCCGGAGCAGAACCGGCTGCACCCGCAGCTGGTGGAGCTGGCGCGCGGCATGGACATTCCGCTGCTCGCCACCAACGACACGCACTACTCGGTGCCCGAGCAGCACGACGCGCATGACCTGCTGCTGTGCATCGGTACGGGGACGAACCTGGACACGCCGGGCCGGCTGCGCTTCGAGACGAACCAGTTCTACCTCAAGTCCCCAGAGGAGATGCGACGCCTCTTCCACGGGGAGCTTGGGGACGCCATGGACAACACCCTGCGCGTCGCCGAGCAGGTGGACCTCAGGCTCGAGTTCGACCAGCTCCGCCTCCCGCACTTCCCGGTGCCGGAGGGCGAGACCGCCGCGAGCTGGCTGCGCAAGGAGTGTGAGCGCGGGCTCCAGGACCGATACCCCAGCGTCACCGACGAGATCCGCCACCGACTCGACTACGAGCTGGGGATCATCGATCGGATGGGGTACAGCAGCTACTTCCTGATCGTGGCCGACTTCACGCGGTTCGCCCGGGAGCAGGGGATCTTCACCACCTGTCGGGGGAGCGCCCCCGGATCAATCGTGACCTACTCGCTGGGGATCACCCCGGTCGACCCGCTCGAGTACGGCCTGCCGTTCGAGCGCTTCCTCAACCCGGACCGGGTGACGATGCCGGATATCGACATCGACTTCCAGGACAGCCGGCGGGACGAGGTGATCGAGTACGTCACGCGCAAGTACGGCGAGGACCGGGTGGCGCAGATCATCACCTTCGGGACGCTGGGCGCCAAGGCCGCGATCCGCGACGTGGGTCGGGCGATGGGGCTGACCTACGCCGAGGCGGATCGAGTCGCCAAGGCAGTGCCGAACGAGCTGAACATCAGCCTGGAGCGCGCCATCGAGACGTCACCCGGCCTGCGAGAGCAGATGGCGGCCGACGACCGCGTCGACAAGCTGATCGGCGTGGCCAAGCAGCTGGAGGGCGTCGCGCGGCACGCCTCCACGCACGCGGCCGGGATCGTGATCAGCCGCGAGCCGCTGACCGACATCATGCCGCTCCAGCGCGCCACCGACGGCCGCACCACCATGACCCAATTCGAGATGCACGCGTGCGAGGCGCTGGGCCTGCTGAAGTTCGACTTCCTTGGCCTGATCAACCTGACCATCCTGGCCGATGCCGTCGACCTGATCCGCTCGCATCGTGGCGTGGAGATCGACGTCGATAACCTGCCGCTCGACGACACGCGCACCTTCGAGCTGCTGTCGACCGGGGAGACGACGGGCATCTTCCAGCTGGAGGGCTCGGGGATGCGGCGCTACGTGAAGGACCTCAAGCCCACCGAGGTGCGGGACCTGGCGGCCATGGTCGCGCTCTTCCGCCCTGGACCGATGGCCAACATTCCGGCCTACATCCGCCGAAAGCATGGCGAGGAAGCGGTCACGTACCTCCACCCGTCGCTGGAGCCGGCCCTGCGCGACACCTATGGGATCTTCGTCTACCAGGAAGACATCATGACCGCGGCCATCGCGATGGCCGATTACACCGGCCCCGAGGCGGACAACCTCTGCTACGCGATCCGCAAGAAGAAGGAATCGGTCCTGCGCGAGCACGAGGCGAAGTTCAAGGCAGGCGCCAAGAAGAAGGGCATCTCGCCGGGAATCGTGGACCAGGTGTTCGCCGCGTTCGAGCCCTTCGCCCGCTACGGGTTCAACAAGGCCCACGCCACCTGCTACGGACTGATCGCGTACCAGACCGCCTACCTGAAGGCGAACTACCCAGTCGAGTTCATGACGGCGGTGCTGAACGGCTTCCGCGAGCGCGCCGAAAAGGTGGCCGCGGTGGTGGCCGAGTGCCGCCGTCTTGGCATTGAGGTGCGTCCGCCATCCGTGCAGAGCTCCTCAGCGCTGTTCACGGTGGAGGACGACGCCGATGGCACCTCCGCCATCCGCTTCGGCATGGTCGCCGTCAAAAACGTGGGCGAGGGAGCGATCGAGGCGATCGTGGCGGCCCGCGAGGGACGCTCCGAGCACTCGGACGAGGTCGGTCCGTTCACCTCCATCGACGACCTCTGCCGGCGCGTGGACCTGCACACGGTGAACAAGCGGGTGCTCGAGTCGCTGATCAAGGCTGGCGCGATGACCTCACTTGGATCGCACGGGCGGCTCCTGTCCCGACTGGATCCAGCGCTCGAGACGGGTGCCCGGCATCAGCGCGATGTGGCGGCCGGGCAGGGGACGCTGTTCGACCTGTTCGCCACGCCCGTCGAGCCGGCACCCATCGGTCCGGTCGAGGGCGAACCGGGCGAGGACGATGTCCCGCGCCGCGAGCGCCTGCGCTGGGAGAAGGAGCTGCTGGGCCTCTACCTGTCCGAGCATCCGCTGGGCGACATCGCCGACCAGCTGCCGGAGTACGTGACGGCCTATACCGGCGACCTGGCCGAGGAGAGCGACCAGGCGCGCGTCACCCTGGGCGGGATCATCCAGTCGACCCGGCGCGTGGTGACGCGTGCCGGAGCCACGATGCTGGTGGCGACGCTGGAGGACCTGCAGGGCTCGGTGGAGATCGTGGTCTTCCCCAAGGTCTTCGCCGAGACGGCCAACTTCTGGGCCGATGACTCCGTCGTTCTCGTCTCCGGCCGCGTCGATCGCCGGGACGACGCCGCGCAGCTGCTGTGCGAGGCGGTGCATGCCTGGGACGATGCCGCCCGCATGGGTCCGGTGGGCTTCGGCGCTGAACGGGATCGGCTCAACCGCAGCCGTGGCCGTGGCAGCTGGGGAGGGTCGCCGGCGGCCGCCGCCGTCAACGGCGGATCGAACGGTGGCGCGCCGGTGCCGAGCACGGCGGGGGAGCCGATGCTGGTTCGGCCGCGTGGCGCCATCGGCGTGGTTCCGGTCGAGGGGCCGATCGCCGTCGACGACGCAGCCGATGTGCCTGCCGAGGCGATCCCGCTTGCTGTCTCGCCACCCGGCGCCGGCACGATCCAGATCGGCTTCGAGCCGGGGATCGCCCTGGAGCGGCTGCTGCCGGCCATCGAATCCGTGACCCAGGCGGTTCGCAGCCGCCCCGGCTCCCTGCCGGTCGTCATCAACCTGCCGGTGGCAGGGGAGACCCGCCAGGTGCGGTTGCCGCATCGGGCCGAATGGGACGAGCGCCTGGCCGACATCGTGCGCCAGGCGGCCGGAGTGCCGGTGGAGATCGAGCTCCGCGCGGCATCGGTCGAGACCTGAGCGCTGTATCCTCGACGGCCATGACTGCCGCCAAGCGCCCTGCCGCGAAACGCCCTGCCGCCAAACGAAAAGCGGTCGCGGCCGACCCAGCCCATCCGATGTCGCACGACGAGCTCTACGCGCGGATCCTTCGATACCTTCGCCGGTCACCGAACAGCGTCGTCGAGCTGTCGCCGTTGGCCGATGAGCTGCGGCTGCCGCCTGAGTCTGTGCAGCTCGAGCTGGAGCGGATGGCGCGTCGCGGCCTGGTGGTGCTGCCGTTCGTCGAACCGGGAGCCGCGGGCGGCGCCGAGCTTGCGCAAAGCGGGCTCAAGTGGCTGATCGCCCACGAGGGCGGGCGGCCGAAGGATGTCCCGGTCGCGTTCCAGCCGGCAAAGGGCCGGGTACGCGCAAAGGATGAGGCTGAACGCATGCCGCGCGCGGACGTGTACGGAGTGGGACGCTAGGCAGGCGTTGCAGGCGTCGCGCTAGGCGACGCTGACGAGCTCCTTCGCAGCTGCGCGACGCGGGTCGCCACCCAGGAAGAACGGCGGCGCGTCGTCGAACTGATAGGTGAGCGGGGGCAGATCCGGATCAAGACCGCAGATCGGACAGGTGATCCGGTCCAACGCCGGAACTTCGATCTCCGCCTGACAGTGGATGCAGTTCCGTGTGACCATCGGGGTCCCCTCCATATCGCGAGCCGGGGCTCGAGCCCGCTGGATGCGCCGCAGATGCACGCGACGTGCCATCCAGACGCGGATGGGGCGTCGAGAGTTGCGGCGGGCGGTCAGATCTCCAGGAACCTCTTCAGGAAGGCCCGCGTACGGGCATCGCTCGGGTCCTTCAGGACCTGCTCCGGCGGGCCGTCCTCGAGAATCAGGCCCTCGTCCATGAAGACCACCCGGTCCGCGGCCTCGCGCGCAAAGTGCATCTCGTGGGTGACCACGATCATGGTCGTGCCCTCGTGAGCCAGCTCCTCCATGACGTCCAGGACTTCGCCAATGAGCTCCGGATCGAGCGCGCTCGTGGGCTCGTCGAAGAGCAGCAGCTTGGGCTCCATGCACAGCGCACGAGCGATGGCGGCGCGCTGCTTCTGCCCGCCCGAGAGGCGGGCCGGGTACTCGTTACGCTTGTCGATCAACCCCACCTTCTTCAGGAACTTCTCGGCAAGGGTGGTCGCCTCAGCCACGGGCATATGTCGTACCCGCACCGGCGCCTCGATGAGGTTGCCCAGCACCGTCATGTGCGGGAACAGGGCAAATTCCTGGAAAAGCATGGAGGCGCGCAGCCGGATCTGGCGGATCTGCTCCTGGTGCGCGCGCGACCGCGCGCGCAGCGGATCGGCGCCGACGCGCAGGCCGTCGATCTCGACATGGCCGGCGGTCGGCTCCTCGAGGAAGTTCAGGCAGCGCAGCAGCGTGGTCTTGCCGCTTCCAGACCGGCCGATGACCATCACCGCCTCGCGGCGGCGGACGTCCAGGTCAACCCCGCGCAGGACGTGGTTATCGCCGAAGTACTTCTCGATCCCGCGCGCCTCGACGATGACTTCGCCGATGTGGCGGGGCGCCTCGGGCGCGGGTCCTTCGCTCACCGGTCGCCCCGCGCCATCCGGCGCTCCAGCCGGTTCTGGAAGAAGCTGAAGATGATGGTCAGGCCCCAGTAGATCGCGGCGGCGATCAGGATCGCCTGCAGGGTGCGGAAGTTGCGCGTGCCCACCGCCTCGGCGCGCCACAGCAGCTCGGTGACCGAGATCGTGGAGACGAGGGCGGAGTCCTTGATCATGGCCACGAAGTCGTTGCCGATCGCCGGAATCACGATGCGGACCGCCTGCGGGAGCACGATCCGGCGCATGACCAGGCGCTCCGGCATGCCCAGCGACTCGGCGGCCTCCCGCTGCGCGCTCGGGACGGCCTGGATGCCGGCCCGGAAGATCTCCGTCATGTAGGCGCCGTAGTTGAAGCCGAGCGCCAGGATACCGGCCAGCAGCGCGTCGAGGCGGATGCCCATCTGGGGCAGGGCCAGGTAGACGAAGTAGATCTGGACCAGCAGGGGCGTGCCGCGAACCAGGGAGACGTAGAGCCCGGCGACGCCGCTCGCAATCGGGTTCCGTGAGAGGCGCCCCATGGCACCGATGAGCGCCAAGGTGGTGGCCAGGACCATGGAGATGACGCAGACCAAGATCGTCGTCCACGTTCCGCCCACGATGTACGGCCCCCACGTCGCGATCCACTCGGTGTCGACGTTGTCGGTCAGCCAGAGGGCGAAGATCAGCAGCCCGACCAGGGCGATCCAGGCCGCGGCGTACTGGGCGCGGAACCACAGCCGACGCCGGCGATCTGCGGCATCGATCGCGTCCAGGATCACCGGCCGGCCTTCAGTCGCGGTGACGCTCGTCATTGCGTCTCCTCCTTCGTCTGGCTTCGATGCCGAAGATGACAGAACGGGGACGCATGCCGCGTCCCCGTTCTGAAGCCTTGAGCCGAGCTTCCGAGTGCCGGCCTAGGGGGTTGGATCCTGCGTGAGGTCCGTTCCGTCGAACCACTGTTCGCTGAGCGCGGTCAGGGTCCCGTCGGCGTGCATCTCACCGATGATGCGGTCGATCTCGAACAGGAGCGCGTCATGCGGCGGCCCTGCCTTGTCGATCGCCACCGCGAGGTCCTCGGTGAAGGCAGGCTCTCCGATCTTGACCATCGGAACGTCGGCTGAGATTGCCTCGTCGACCGTCGTCTCGGAGCTCATCCAGAGCGCGAACTCCTCGCGGCCGGCCGCGACGGCCTCAGCGCAGTTGGCATCGGTCGGCAGCGTGGTCGCTTCCGCCCCGTCCGGCAGCTCGAAGGGGAGCTGGTCGAGGCTGGTGACGCCGGCGCTCTCCGCGACCGCCAGGACGGCGGGCGTGTAGTAGTACGCCTGCGTGAAGGAGAGGATGTCCTTGCGGGGAGTCGTGATCGTCATAGAGCCGACGGAGATGTCCCACCGCTCCGACCAGCTGCCGGCGGTGATGACATCCCAATCAACATGCTGGAACTCGGCCTCCACGCCGAGCCGCTCGGCGATCTCCTTGCCGACATCGATGTCGAAGCCGACGAACGTGCCGTCCGGCTCCAGGAACGACTGCGGTGCGTAGTCAGCGTCCGTCGAGATGCGCAGCGTGCCGCGGTCCTGGACGATCTCGAGCAGGTCGCCCGCCGTGTCGGCAGGCTCCTCGATCGGGTCGGGCACATCGGGCTCGAAGTCGCCATTGAGCCAATCGAGGTAGGTCGTCGCTTCGCCGACGCAGACGACATTTGGAATATCCGCGACCGCTTCAGACGGACTGGCCGAAGCCGCCGCGGAACCCGACGACGAAGCGCCTGGTCCCGTGCAGGCCGTGATGACAAGTGCCACTACCGCCATGACCGGCATGGCGCGTCGAAGGTGCATGGCTCCTCCTTGGATCTGCGCTCGCGCCGATCTGGGCGGCACGTGATCCGAGCGTTGTAGCACCTTCGCGCAGCCGGTGCCAACCCGAACCGGCAGATGACGATCCGGCAGGGCTGGCTGCCTCATCGGTACACTCGCGACATGACGACCCTGCCCTTGAGCCGCGCCTCGACGATACCGTCGCGGTACTACGTGGACCCGACGATCCTGGAGCTGGAGAAGGAGCGGGTATTCGGCCGCACCTGGCAGCTGGTCGCCCGGGCCGACGAGCTGTCGCGGGTAGGCGACTTCGTGCCGGTGACGGTCCTGGACGAGCCGGTGGTCATCACGCACGGGCTCGACGGCGAGCTCAAGGCCTTCTTCAACGTCTGCCGTCATCGGGCGGGCCAGGTCGCGCTCTCGCGGGGCAACCGGAAGTCGCTGCAATGCCGGTATCACGGCTGGACCTATGGGCTGGACGGGACGCTGCGCGCCTGCCCCGAGATGGAGGAGACGGAGCGTTTCGCCAAGGAGGACTTCGGCCTGATCCCGGTCCGCGTCGAACGCTGGGGACCGTTCGTCTTCGTGAACCTCTGGAATGACGCGCCGCCGCTGGCGGAGACGATGGGCGCAATCCCCGACGAGGTCGCGAAGTCCGGCTATGACGTCGAGCACATGCGCCTGGTGGAGCGGCGCGACTACGTGGTCGAATGCAACTGGAAGGTCTACGTCGACAACTACCTGGAGGGCTACCACCTCCCGATCGCGCATCCGCAGCTCTACAAGGAGCTCGACTACGACAGCTACCGGGTGGAGGAGTTCCGCTACTACTCGAAGCAGCACGCACCCATCCGGGAGCTCAGGCCGGGCGAGGAGCTCGGCGTGGATCGCCGCTACATGCGCCAGCCGGGAGTCGAGGACTCGGCGCTCTACTACTGGCTCTTCCCGAACACGATGTTCAACGTCTACCAGGACAACATGTCGTCGAACGTCATCCTTCCGCTGGGGCCGGATCGCACCCTGACCATCTTCGAGTGGTTCTTCGCCGATCCGGGAACCGCCCAGGGTTGGGAGTCGATGCAGCAGGCGATCGCGTTCAGCGACGAGATCCAGCAGGAGGACATCGTCATCTGCGAGCAGGTGCAGCGCGGGCTGCGATCACGCGCCTACGACACCGGGCGGTTCAGCGCGAAGCGCGAGAACGGCGTCTACCACTTCCAGAACCTCGTCCGCGAGTTCCTCGGGGAGTAGGGGGTGCAGCCGTCCGATGCGGGTCGCGGGCCGTCCCGATTCACGGGAGGTGTGCGTCAGGTGCCGGACCTAGGCTGCCAGCCGCCCGCGTTCACACCAGGCGAGAATTGGGCGCCTTCGAGGGCCGGCGGACGCGTCTTCTGGCCACCAGGTGTGAATCGGGACGTTCAGCGAACCAGATGAGCCCGCCAACATCTCCGTCAATCGGGCGGCGCAGCCAGGCGATCGCGGTCCGGCCCCGCATGCGAAATCGGGCGAAGAGGGCTGCGTGCGCTTGAATCGTCCGGCGAGCCAGCCGCGAGTCACCAATCACCAGAGCAGGAATAACGGTCTGCACGTCACTCCAGCCAAGTTCCTGGGCGAGATGCCGCCCGAGGCGCACTTTGATATCGAGGCGACCTAGCAGGTCCTGGATGTCGCCGATGCCCGACTTGATCTCCACCACGAGTATCGCGCGCACGATCGGATGGAACGCGAGAAGGTCGACGCGCCCGCGGTCCCCGTAGTGGTTGAAGCTGACCTCGACCCGCACGATCCAACCTAGTGACGTGAGCATTTCGGCCGTACCCGCCTGAAGAGCCGCGTGCGCCGCATCCATCAGCCGATCGAGCTCCTCGCCGCGCCAGCGAAGCTGCAGATGGATCGATGCGCCGAGTGCCGATGCGATCTGTTCGATCGAGGCGATCGTCATGCCGCGGATCTCACCGAGCTCGCATCGGGAAACCATCTCTCGCGACACGTTCGCACGCAGTCCGAGGACGCGTTGCGGCCAACCCTTCGCCAACCGGAGGACGCGGACAGCCCTGGGAACGTTGGTGAGCATTCGCCCATTGTCGGAATCGGCCGTTATCGGCCACGTACGTGGCGCTTAGCGGACCGTCCGGATTCACATGAGGCGTGGGCGATGTCCTCTCGAGTGCCTTTGGAAGTTACAGATCACGCTCGGTACGAATTGGGTTCCTTC
>DASSCW010000077.1:0-2168 GCA_035697465.1 Candidatus Limnocylindria bacterium
CGACGCTTGCAGCGATCGGCTCGGGCTCCAGCTCTTCCTCGACGCTTGCAGCGATCGGCTCCGGCTCCAGCTCTTCCTCGACGCTTGCAGCGATCGGCTCCGGCTCCAGCTCGATGTCGGCGTCCTCTTCCCAGGCCACCACGTGCAGCGGCGGGTATTCGTCGCTGGTCGGTGCGCCGGCCACCATCGGCTCCGATTCCAGCTCGGGCTCTGGCTCGACGGTCGCGGCGATCGGCTCCGGCTCGGGCTCCGGCTGGGCTTCCATCTCGGCTTCGGCGAACACCGGTTCCTCGGTGGGCCAGTCCACAGGACCATGGCCGTTGCCGCCGGCCGACAGGTCCTCGGTCGGCCAGGTCTCCAGGCCAAGCCGCCGGTTCAGCTCGCGCTGCGCCATCTCCGCCTCGTGGGCGGCCGCGGCGATCTCCGGGTGCTGAGCGTGGAACGAGGTCTCGAAGCGCTCCAGGAGATCGTCAGTGCCGGCGATCGGCACGCAGCTCCGACACCGACCCGCGCCGTCGTTCCAGCAGTTGGTGCAGGTGTACTGGCGGCAATCGATGCAGAAGCTGAATGAGTCGTGGAAGGCTTCGAGCTGCGCGGACGCGAGCGCCTCTTCCTCGGATCGCATCGCGTCGCCAACGGCGTCGCCGAGCGCGTCCTGGCTCATGATGTAGTTCTTGAGCCCGGAGATCAGCCCGCGCGTCTTCCGCATCGTGTTCAGCTCGGTAGGAGCGGCAAACTCGTAGCGAGTTCCGCACCGTTCGCAGAAGGATTCGGTCAGAGCTTCGGGCATGTCGATATCAGGTTCCCACTGAGGGCGAGCCGATCAGGGAGCGACAGTATAGCGACGGCCCTCAAACGCTCCCTATGGGCGAATAGGTGCGTCCCGAGGCGGCGTTGGTACCTGCGGAACGCACGCTGGAGGCCATCCGGGCGAGGCTGCCAGCCCGTGCTAGGATCGGGAGAATGGGCATCCTGTCCCGATTGGAGGCGTTCTTCGAGCGTCTCTTCGAGGCCCCCGCCGGCCGACTGGGGGCATCCATCCAGCCGGTGTCGCTGGAGAAGCGGATCGAGCGGGCCATGGATGCCGGCAAGTCGTTTCGCGACGACGGGGTGATCGTCCCGAACCACTACGACCTCCACCTGAACCCGGCGGACTTCGCGGCCTTCGAGTCGTACCGCGGATCGCTGGAGGATGACCTGGCCCATCGGGTGCTGACCAGGTCGCGCCATGAGCGGTACACGCTGGTCGCCCGTCCACGTGTGCGAATCCTCGCTGACCCCGGCGTCGCCCGGCGCGACATCCAGGTCGCAGCCAATGTCGTCGACGACGAGGGGTCACGCGTTCGCGACAAGCAGCCGGTGCCGGCATCGTCCGACACCATGGTGTTCGCGCGTCCGGGGCACGAGGTCGCGGCGCCGGACTCCGCCCAGCGCGCCTACCTGTTGGTCAACACCGATGGTGCCCCACCCGTCCAGTTCGACCTCGGCGGCGCGCTCATCAGCATCGGCCGGGCGAGCGATAACGACGTGATCGTCGACGACGCACAGGTCAGCCGCCACCACTGCCAGCTGAAGCTCCAGCACGGTGCGTACGGCTTCGCCGATCTCGGGAGCCGCAACGGCTCCTTCGTGAACGGCCAGCCGGTTACGGAGGTCGCGCTGGGGCCGGGCGACGTGATCCGCATCGGCTCAACGGAGATCGAATTTCAGGTGCGTGGATGACCGGGGAGGTCCTCCGGCTTCTCCTGCTCGTCCTCCAGCTCGCCTTCCTGGGACTCCTCTACCTGATGCTGCTGCGCTTCGCGCGATCGCTGATGAAAGACCTGCGCAGCGCCGAGCAGGCCCAGCTGGCAAGCCACGCCGGCATCGGCCGGCTGGCAGTGCTGGAGTCTCCCGAAGACGAGCCGCCGATGGGGCGGCCCATCGCCCTGGGGCCGATCAACTCCATCGGCCGCAACGTGAACAACACGATCTTCGTCGAGGACGACTTCGTCAGCGCCAACCACGCGATGCTGACCTTCCGCGGACGGAGCTGGTTCATCGAGGACCAGGGCAGCACCAACGGCACGTACGTGAACGGGCACCGCATCGATCGTCCGGTGGCGCTCTCGTTCGGCGACGAGCTGATGATCGGTCGCGTGAGGCTACGCCTTGAGCGCTGAGGCGGC
>DASSCW010000078.1:0-3616 GCA_035697465.1 Candidatus Limnocylindria bacterium
CGACTGACGTCCAGTCCGACTGATCGCGGTACGGTGCTCGAGGCTGCGGCCGCCGGACGCTAGCTCAGTCCACTGCGCCGACAGGCGCCGGGGCGCCCTCTTCGGCCATCGGCTCTGACCGCGCGGGCACCGTCCGCAGGGCGATTGCGGCGGCAACGGCCGTCACCGCGGCACCGACGACGGCCACTGCCGCTACGAAATGAATGGCATCGACAAAGGCGATCTGGGCCGCGACAACGAGCGCCGCCGCGAGCTCGAATGGCAAGCTCTGCGCAATCTCGACCGCGCCGCCCAGCGTGTCTCGCGCGGCAGCGGCCGCGGCATCCGGGATGCCGGCAGGAAGCAGATCAGCGACCCCCGTCCGGTAGACCGCTGTGCCGATGCTGCCGAGGATCGCAATCCCCAGGGCGCCACCGAGCTCGCCGCTCGTCTCCGAGATTCCCGTGGCGGCACCCGCCTGCTCGGGCGGGGCGCTTCCGACTATGAGCTCGGTCGCGAGGGTGATCACCGGAGCGTACGCAAGCGTCATCACGACCATGGCGGCGGTGATCAGGTACAGGTTCCCGTCACCGCTGACCCCAATGAACAGGAGCGCCACGGTCCCAATCGCGGCGACGCCCATGCCGGTGCCCATGATCACAGCCGGGCGGAAGCGATGGATGATCCGCGGCGCCAGGACGGAACCGACGATGAATCCAGCCGCCGAGGGCAGCGACCACAACGCCGCGACCAGCGGCGAAAGCCCCAGGACGAGCTGGAGGTACTGCCCGATGAAGAGGAAGTACCCGACGACAACGAAGATGCTCAGCAGGTACACGCCGAGCGACGCGCTGAACGCCCGGATCCGGAAGAGGCGCACGTCGATGATCGGCGACTCGAGTCCCCTCTGTCGCCGCACGAAGAAGAACCCGAGGACGACCCCGGCGGCGATGGCAAGCATCGGTACGGCCGAGATGCCACCCTGCGCAATCTCCTTGAGACCCCACACGATGGCCAGGATCGCGAGCAGAGACATGGCGGCGCTGCGCAGGTCCAGGCGCCGAGCATTCGCGTCGCGATACTCGGGCAGCGTCCCGGTGCCAAGGATCAGCAGCAACCCCATCACCGGGACGCCGATGAGGAACACCGAGCCCCACCAGAAGAACTCAAGAAGGACGCCACCAATGACCGGACCGATCGCCCCGCCCGCGGAGTAGGCAGCGATCCACAGGCTGATCGCGGTCGTGCGCTGCTTCTCGTCCAGGAACATGGTGAAGATCAGCGACAGGGTCGAGGGGGCGATCGTCGCGCCGAAGACTCCCATGAGGGCTCGGCTCGCGATGAGCATTTCCGAGCTCGTCGAGAACGCCGCGAGCAGCGACGAGAGCGCGAATCCGGCCGCGCCAGCGAGCAGGAGCCTGCGCCGGCCGATGCGATCGCCGAGCGTGCCCATCGTGATGAGCAAGCCGGCCACCAGGAAGCCGTAGATGTCGAAGATCCACAGCAGCTGCACGCTCGTGGGCTGCAGGTCCGCGCTGATCCGCGGGATGGCCAGGTTCAGGACCGTCAGGTCCATCGCGTAGACGAGGGCCGCGAGGAGGAGCACGGCCAGGCCGATCCACTCTCGACTTGTGGCTCGCTGCGGTATCGCCCTCTCGGTGCTCATCTCTTCCATGCTGCCGCGCTCCTCGTGCATTGGTGTACCGCTCTGACCGCCGCATCCAGCGGCACTCATCGCTCCTGGGTTGACAGAACGATCATACAACCATATGGTTGTACTGTGCAGATGGCCACTCCCGACTTCGACCGCGTATTCGGCGCCCTGGCGGACCAGACGCGCCGCGACATCGTGCGCCGCGCGATTGATGGTGAGGAGGGCGTCGCCGAGCTGGCCGACCACTACCCCATGAGCTTCGCGGCGGTGCAGAAGCACGTCGCGATCCTCGAACGGGCAGGCCTGGTCACGAAGCAGCGCATCGGTCGTCGCAAGGTCGTCCGCACCAATCTCCAGGGTCTGAATGCGGCACGTCGCCTGCTCGACCGATACGAAGACCTCTGGCGCGATCGCATCGATCGCATGACCACCTTCATCGCCGACACCAAGGAGACCACCCAGTGACCGTCACCGCAGTTCAGAAGGATCCCGCGGCCTTGACCATGACCCTCACCGCCGAGTTCGACGCGTCGCCCGATCGGGTCTGGCAGCTCTGGGCCGATCCACGCCAGCTGGAGCGCTGGTGGGGACCGCCCACCTATCCGGCAACCTTCACCAAGCACGATCTGACACCCGGCAGTCGCATCGAGTACCACATGACCGGGCCCGAAGGCGACCAGCCGAAGGGCTTCTGGGACGTCCTCGAGGTCGATCCCCCGCACCGCCTCGCGGTGCGCGACGGCTTCGCCAACGACGACGGCACTCCCAACGACGCGTTCCCGACCGGCGAGATGCGCGTGACCATCGAGGAGATCGGAACCGGCCGAACCAGGATGTCGATCGAGAGCCTCCACCCGAGCGCCGAGGCCATGGAGCAGGTCCTGGCGATGGGCATGGAAGAGGGCCTCACTGAAGCCGTCGGCCAGATCGACGCGATCCTCGCCGAGCAGGGTGTCGCACAGGCATGACTTCGGCGTCCCCGCTCCGGCGACTGATCGGCACCTGGTCGTTCGAGGCCAGCTCCGAGGGGAAGTTCCTCGGGCGCGGGCGGACGACCTTCGAATGGATCGAAGGCGGAGCGTTCGTCAGGCAGCGCGCGGAGGATGAGCCGAGCCCGGACGCTTCGCCGGACTGGGTCAGTCACTCGCCCATGCCGGTCACGGCGCTGCTCGGATTCGATGACAGCAATGGCGAGATGGCGATGCTCTATTCGGATGCCCGCGGCGTGTTCCGCATCTACCGGATGAGCGTCACGGCTGAAGCCTGGACTGTCACCCGCGACAACCCCGGCTTCTCACAACGCTTCGTCGGCAGGTTCCAGGACGACGACGCGACGATCCGGGGCCGATGGGAGTCGTCGGAGGATGGCACCACTTGGGTCCCCGACTTCGACATGGAGTATCGGAAGCGAAATTAGGGGGATAGGCCGATGAGACCGCGCCCCTCGATCGGTCTGACCTGAAGAACACCCAGGAGGAACCGATGAGCACGACCGCGACCGAGCCGACCACCCGCACCATTGAGGTGCCTGGCGCAACGCTGACCTACGACGTCCGCCGCAATGAGTCCAGCAGCGAGCCGCCGCTCTTCCTGATCGGCTCACCGATGGGCGCGGCTGGCTTCGGAACCCTTGCCGGGCACTTCACTGATCGCACGATCATCACCTACGACCCCCGCGGCTCGGAGCGCAGCATCAAGGTGGACATGACCTCCCCCTCGACGCCGGAAGAGCACGCGGACGACCTCCATCGGATCATCCAGGAGCTCGGGGGCCGGTCGGTCGACATGTTCGCCAGCAGCGGCGGAGCGACCAATGCGCTGGCGCTCGTCGCCAAGCACCCCCAGGATGTCCGCACGCTCGTGGCCCACGAGCCGCCCGTCGCCGCCGTCCTGCCGGACCGCGAGAATGCCCAGGCGGCATCCCGTGCCGTCCACGAGACCTACATGCGCGATGGGTTTGGGGCGGGCATGGCGCACTTCATC
>DASSCW010000079.1:0-8369 GCA_035697465.1 Candidatus Limnocylindria bacterium
CCCATGTTGACCTTGTTGATCGCGATGTCGCGACCCTGCCCGGCCGCGACGCAGAGGGTGATCGACTCCCGAAAGTCTTCCATCCCACCCACGTCGCCTAGCGTGAGCCGTGCCCGGCCGCGAAATCCCATTGCCCGGCCGGGCGTCGGCAGGCCGAGGTCGCTCGCGATGGCCATGGCCCGATCAAACGTCTCAATGGACTCGGCCGCTTGCAGCTCATAGAACTCGTAGACGCCGAGCTCGGTGAGGCCATCGACCAGCGCCGGCGTCGGCTCGTGCTGTTCCAGCAGAGCGATGGCCTCCTCGATCAACGGGCGACGACTCTCTCCACTCGCGTAAACCACCTCCAAGAGCGCATGTTCCTTGACCAGCAACGCTCGCGCCTTTGCACGCCAGTCGTCGCGCGCCTCGAAGGCTTCGATCGCCTCATCGAGCGCGGCGAGCGCCTCGTCCGCACGTCCGACGTGCTGGGCGGTCTCGGCGAACCTGAGCAGGATGTCCGGGCGCTGCTCGTGATCTGGTCCGGCCAGCTCCTTGGCCGCTTCGAAGCGCACCAGCGCGGAGACGGTGTCGAGCCCCATTGCACGTTCACCGGCGCGTACGAGGAACGCGATCGCCTTCGGCTCCATCTGCCTGGCCCGATCATCCCGGCCTGCCGCCTTCGAAAGCTCCAGCGCCGTGCCCCAATGGTCGGCCAGCACGTCGGCGATGTCGTCGACCCGCTCGCCGAGCTTCCCTTCCAGCCAGGTGGCGGCGGCGGCATGGCGGTCGGCGCGCGATCCACGCGGCAGCTGGCGATAGGCAACGTCCCGCCCTAGCACGTGCCAGAAGGCGTACTCCTGCTCGCCTTCCATCGAGCTCTGAGCCGCGGGTCGCAGGAACCCGAGCGTTGCCAGCTCGCCCAGCGCCTGTTCCACGTCGCTGGCCTGGCGGCCGCCCATCTCGGCGAGCGCGCCGTTCCAAAACACCTTGCCCATGACCGCCGCATCGCCAAGCAGCGCCTTCTGTTGAGCCGGCAGCGTGTCGAGGCGCGCTGCCAGCAGGGCGTGGATCGACTCCGGCACCGGCAGCTCGGCGCCGGGACGCAGGGCCATGGCGCCATCGGCCTCCACGATCAGGTCACGGTCGCGCAGCAGTCGAACGTATTCTTCGGCGTAGAGCGGGTTGCCGTCCGCGCGCTCTCGAATGGGTATGGCCAGCTCGTCCGGGACAACGGCGCCGATCAAGGAGGTGATGAGGGTCGCGGTGTCATCGGTCGATAGCGGTTGCAGCGAGAGGCGCTCCGCATTCGGCAGGGAGGCAGCGAAGTCGGGGTGGCGGGTGAGCAGCTCCGGTCGGGTGGTCGCGACGAGGAGTATCGGCCTGCCAACTGACTCCCCGACCACGTGCTCCAGGAAGGCGAGCAGGGAGTCATCGGCCCAGTGGAGGTCTTCGATGACCAGCACCAGCGGACCATCTGCCATGCCCTCGATGAACGTGCACCAAGCGGCAAATGACTCTTCACGCGCTGTCGCTGCCCCGGTCTCCAGGCCGATGAGCGGCAGCATCCGTTCGCGCAGCCATGCCTCCTGTCCGCCGGCGGGCAGCGCGGCGTCCAGCTTCTCCGTCGCGGTATGGGGCGAGTCCGACTCCAGGATGCCGGCGTGCGCCTTCACAATCTCGCCCAGCGCCCAGAAGGTGATGCCTTCGCCGTACGGCAGGCAGCGGCCCTGGTGCCAGGTGACGGGTCCGGGGCCTGCCTGCGCGAGGGAACGGAGCTCGGACACGATCCGGCTCTTGCCCATGCCTGCCTCGCCGATGACGGTCGCCAGCCGGACCGTCCGCTCGGCCTTCGTCTCCTCGAACACGGCCTGCAGTCGGGCGAGCTCGTTCTGACGCCCGACGTACTGGTTGGCCTGTGCCTGGGTCAGGTCCACACCGGTCGTCGAGCGTGAGCCGATGGCTTCGAAGATCGGCAGCGGTTCGGCCTTGCCCTTCAGGCTCACCGGCTCGAGCGCCCGGTACTCGATGGTTGCCTTCGTCGCCTCGTGCGTCCAGGGGCCGACGGCCACGCCCATCTCCGGTGCAGCGGACTGGATGCGGGAGGCGGTGTTGATCGCGTCGCCGGCCAGGAACCGCTCGCCAGAGCCGGGCTCCACGCTCAGGCGGGCCAGCACCTCTCCGGTGTTGATGCCGACCCGCAGACGGAGCGGCGTGCCACCGGCCATCTGGAGGTCTGCCGCCTTCGCGCAGATGCCCAGCCCGGCGCGAACCGCGCGCGCCGCATCGTCCTCGTGCGCGGTCGGCACGCCGAACACGCCAACCACCGCATCGCCGATGAACTTCTCGACGATCCCGCCGTGATACTCGATCTCCCTGCGCGCCATGGCGGCGTATGCGGAGAGCATGCGATCCACGTCCTCGGGGTCGGCGTTCTCGGAGGTCGCGGTGAAGCCGACGAGGTCGCAGAACAGGGCGGTGACGATCCGCCGCTCCTCGGTAACTGTGCGGGATGGCGGCGGCGCGGCTCCTTCGGGCGCCGTCGCATCGGCCAGCGAGGCGCCACAGGCCGGACAGAACTTGAATCCCTGCGGACTCTCGGTTCCGCAGGCTTGGCAGGTGACCTGCACCCACACCCCTCCGTAACGCCGCGGAGTCTAGCGGTCGCGCTTGGCGCGGGCACCACAATGGGCCATGCATTCCGTCGAGCCGGGCGACCAGCGGCCCGCGCCGGGATCCGACGAGGCGGCGGCCGCTGACCAGCTGCAGATCCCGCCCAGGGCACGGAGGATGCGAGCGTTCTGGCGCTCGATCCCCAGTTCGCCGCGCTGCAAGATGTGCACGTCGCCCTTCGGCGGTCCGGGCGGGGCGGCATTGCGGCTGCTTGGCAAGGGGCCATGGCCCGCCAATCCGCGCTACTGCCGCGGGTGCTTCAAGACTCTCTATGAGAGGCGGGCAGGAGCTGAGATCGAGTGCACGCTGCTGTTCATCGACATCCGCGGCTCGACCGGCCTGGCCGAATCGATGCCCGCCCGCGACTACCGCAGGCTGCTCGACCGCTTCTATGCCAGCGTCACGGAAGTGCTCATCGAACACGAGGCGATCGTCGACAAGTTCGTCGGCGACGAGGTCATCGGCATCTTCGTGCCAGTCTTGACCGGCGGCGAGCACGCCAGGGCGGCTGTCGACTCGGCAGTGGAGGCCCTGAAAGCCACCGGACATGAGACTGATGCGCCCTGGATTCCCATCGGCGCCGGCGTGAATACCGGTGTGGCGTACGTTGGGGCGGTCGGGACGGCCGATCACGTTGAGTTCACCGCGCTGGGTGACGCTGTGAATGTGACCGCGCGCCTTGCGTCGGCCGCGGGCGCGGGGGAGGTGTTGGTCTCCGAATCGGCTGCGCGGGCAGCCAACATGCCGGTGGGTGCCATGGAGCACCGGCGGCTGGACCTTCGCGGCAAGAGTGAGTCGACCGACGTCTTCGTGTTGACGCTGGCAGCACACGTCTGACGCGGGAGTCGCTTCTGCTGGCACTGCGCGCTCGACCGTGGCGTTGCCGCCGGTGGGTCACTGGACCAACGAACCGAGGCTCGACCGTCAGGCGTTCCCGCCGGTGGGTCACTGGACCAACGAACCCCCGCTCCTGGGTCGTTCGGCCCAGCCGCCGGATCGTCCAGCGAGTGAAAGGCCAGGCTCCGCCCCTTCGTTGGTCCAGTGACCCAGATGCTGGAACTCGGGAAGACTTCCTAAGTTTTGAAACGCGGCGTTACCGCAGTCTCACCGCAGCAAGCTGGCCGTAGGCTTACCCACATGCGAAGACTCTTGACGATCCTCCTGGTTGTGCTGCTGGTCGGCGGCATCGGCTACACGGCCTACGTCGGCTACGAGGGCTCGCGCCAGGCGGTGAGCGTGGACGAGGCGCGCAGCCGCCAGTGCGCCACGCCGGACGTGCAGCTCGGCTGGGAGTACGAGGCGATCAACTACGACATCGCCGACGACGCGACGCTGAGTGCCTCGGACCCCGAGATGAGGGACTGCGAGTCCCAGGGCATGGCCGCCGGCGACGAAATCGTCACCGAGGACGGCGTGCGGATCGCCGGCTGGTACGTGCCGGCTGCCAACGGCGCCGGTCCGAGCGCGCCGACGGTTGTGCTGGTGCACGGCTTCTCGGCCAACAAGTCGCAAATCCTGGGCTACGGCGCAGGACTGCACGAGACCTTCAACCTGGTCGCCTTCGACCAACGGAACGGCGGCCGTTCAACCGGCACGCAGACCACGTACGGCGTGCTGGAGCAGAACGACCTGCACGCGGTCATCGACTGGCTGGTGGAGGAGAAGGGTCCGAGCTGGATCGGCGTGCTGGGCAACTCGATGGGCGCCGGCACCGCCATCACCGAGGCCAGGACCGATCCGCGCGTTCAGGCCCTGGCACTGGACTCGATGCACACACGCCTCTCCTACCAGTTCGAGCAGCGCCTCATCCATGCCGGCCACCCGCCGTATCCCGGGACCTGGGCGGTCTTCCTCGGCGCACGAATCCGCACCGGGCTGGACCTGGGCGATGCTGACGCTGCCGATGCATTAGCCGACCTGGGCACCCGCCCGATGCTCCTCACCCACGGCACCGCCGATGATGAGGATCTGCCCGAACGCACCGAACAGTTCGCGGCCGATGCGGAAGCAGCCGGCATCCCCGTGGAACTGCACTGGTGCGAGGGCGCCGGCCACGGCCGGGTGGTCGAGACCTGCCCCGACGAGTTCGCGACCTGGGTCTTCGACTTCTTCACTGCCGCCGCGGCGGGCGCATCATGACCGAGCGGCAGCCCGCAACGATGACAGCGCGCATGCGGGAGTACCTGCAGCGCCATCCGAAGGTCGGCATCGGCCTGGTTGCAGGGTCGGCGGTCGTGCTGGTGGCGGTGGCGGCAGCCATCATCGGGCAGCTGCGCCCGAATGCCGCGGGTATTGACGGGTCACCATCGCCCAGCGTCCCGGGCAGCCCAACTGCCTCGCAAACGCAGGGCGCATCTCCATCGGCCCCGGCGTCGCAGGCGACCTGGGATGGGTATCAGCTCACCGATGTCGGGACGCCGCTGTTCGGCTCCATCTGGGCACGGGTAACAGTGGATGAGCTGAACGTGCGCGCGGCGCCGGGAACGGATGCGGCCGTGGTGGCAGTCGTGCGGCGGGGGGATCTGGTGCAGGTCACCGGAGACGGCGACTTCGTCGAAGAGCGGTCGTGGCAACCAATTGTTGGGAACGGATTCGCCGGCTGGGTTGCGGAGGGTGACGACGATGGCGCGTACCTCCAGGCGGTCGGGACGCCGTGGCTCTTCAAGCCACAGCGCGAACTCGCGCTGGTTGCAGGTAGGGACAGCCTGCTTGCGTACGGTTGGGCTTCGGACCTGGTGGTCCCGCCATATGAGGGAAATGGTCGCAACCCGCTCACATATCTCTCGACGAACGGAACGACCTGGAACGAGGTCACTGGGCCGGTGATGCCGGTTGCGGCTGCTGCGGGTGGCGACGGTGGATTCGTTGTCGCGACTGTGCCCAACTACCTCGGCCCCTATACCGTCCAGCTGTCGACGGATGGCGAGACGTGGGCCGAGTACGCGGTGATCGATCTTCAGCCCACCTCCGCTGCCTGGGGACCGGCAGGGCCGATCGTGGTCGGGCTCGTTTATGACGACGACGGCTTCACCGGCGGCGTGGCGGCTGTCCGGGTCGATCCTGGTGGCGCGGTGCAGTCGCTCCCGTTGCCCGGCGCCGGGCTCGGCTTGACGGAGCTCGAGGCGGCGGAGTCCGGTTACGTGCTCTTCTCGCGCGGCTCCCTTGATCTGGTGGTGTCCGCCGACGGAACTGCCTGGACCACCGAGCGAGTTCCCGGCGCGGTTGAAGGGGCAGGCATGGTGCGCGACGTCGAGCTCGTGGGCAACCAGCTGATCGTGGTCACCACCAGCACGGAGACCGGTCGAACCACCCTCCACCATGCCCGCCTGGCGGCGGATGGACTGACCTGGGCGACGACAACGGCAGCCCCGTTCGGGCGGGCGACAGTCGATAGCGTCAGTGCCGGCGGTGGCAGCATGCTCGCGCTGGGCTGGGACCAGGATGAGCTGCTGCCGCGGGTCTGGCGCTCGACGGACGGCCGCTCATGGACCGATATGGGCGTGGACGCGGGGACGTTCGGCGGCGCCATCGGCTCGGAGCCGGTCTGGGCGGACGGGCGATGGTTCGCCATGACCGATGGGGTCTACGCGTCGACGGACGGTGCGACGTGGGAAAAGGTCTTCGAGGCGCCAACCCCGGAGGTACAAGGCCCCGGCTGCCCGCCGCCGGACGTGGTGACGGCCCTCGACCTGCTCTTCCTGGGACCTGCCGCCGCCGACTGCTATGGGGACACGCCACTGACCGTGACGGTCTGGAGCCCGCTGGTCGATGGGCTCGGCGGGTGCTGCCCGCAACAGGGCGTGCCGGAGTGGCTTGCCGCCTGGGTCGCGCCCGCGTTTGTATCGCCCGGCCCGGGTGGGTTCTCCGGCAGCTTCGGCGTCTATCCGGCGCCCGATGTCGACGGCGCGTTCGTCACCGAAACCTGGGCGCGGGTGACCGGCCATTTCCACGACCCGGAGGCGCAGGATTGCCGCCACATTCCGCGGCAGGACGTCCCGCATCGCCTGGAGTCACCGACGTCGGTCGTCGCTGACTGTGCGGCCCGCTTCGTGGTGGACCAGATCGTTCCCATCGCTCCCTGAGGCACCTCTCCGCTGGACCGAATCCTGCGGGAGTGACGACGCATGGCGTTCGAAGTGCATCCGGTCACGAAGCAACGATGGCCTGACCTCGTTCAGCTGTTTGATCGGTCCATCGTGCGAACGTGCTTCTGCATGTTCTACCGAAAGGTCGGCGAGAACACGGGTGTCGGTGCCACCAACCAGAAGCGCATGAAGACGCTGGTCGACGGCGGCACTGTGCCGGGCCTCATCGGCTACGAGGATGGCGTGCCGGTCGCGTGGGTCTCGCTGGGTCCGCGCGAGGACTACGCCAGACTGCGCCGCTCTCCCGTCATGAAGCCCGTGGACGACAAGCCCGTCTGGTCGATCGTCTGCTTCTTTGTCGATCGAAAGGCACGCGGCCGCGGCCTCTCGAAGCGCATGCTGCACGCGGCACTCGACTATGCCCGATCGCAGGGCGCCCGCCTGGTGGAGGGATATCCGGTCGACAAGGATCGGCCCAGCCACCCCGACTTCATGTTCTTCGGCGCGAAGTCGATGTTTGACAGGGCCGGGTTCCGAGAGGTCGCTCGCCGGCGACCCACGCGGCCGGTGGTGCGCAGGGCACTGCGGTCGTCGAAGGTCGTGGCGTCGCGATGAGCAGGCGGTTAGCTCGGGTCATCGGCGGCCTGCTGGTCGCGGCCCTGGCGGCGACGTGGTGGCGGGCCACCCGCGACAACCCTTGGAGACTGCCCCGCGACTAGCCGGAGCGCGTCGGTACCTGGCGGGAGGATCCGCCGCGTGACGAACGTGGCACAGTGAATGGGTGAAAGAGGCCTACCGGGACCGATACGGCTCGCCCGATGTCGTCCAGGTCCGGGATGTCCCGAAGCCCGAGCCCGGCGAGGGCGAGGTGCTCGTCCGCGTACGGGCGGCATCGGTCAACCGTGCGGACCTCGATGGCCTTGGTCCCAAGCCAGGATTTCTGCGGCCGTTTCTGGGGATGCGAGCACCGCGTGATCACCGCATGGGCTGGGACGTTGCCGGCGAGGTCGAGTCCATCGGTCCAGGGGCGACCCGCTTCAAGCCGGGGGATGCCGTGTTCGCCGATCTGGCCAGCCACGGTGGGGGCTCGTTCGCCGAGTTCGTGGCTAAGCCGGAGAAGGCCTTCGAGCCGATCCCTGCCGGGCTGAGCTTCGAGGAGGCATCCAGCCTTCCGCACTCGGCCATCCTGGCTCTCCAGGGGCTCCGGACCCGCAAGGGTCGCACCGTGCAACCAGGGGAGAAGGTGCTGGTGGTGGGCGCATCGGGCAATGTGGGTCCGTTTGCCGTGCAGATCGCGAAGGACTTGGGAGCCGAGGTGACGGCGGTTTGCAGGACCGCCAAGATGGACTTCGTGCGGTCGCTGGGCGTCGATGACGTGATCGATTACCAGCAGGCCGATTACACGCGCAGCGGCCGGAAGTGGGACTGGATCCTGGATACCGACCTGCGCCACTCGGTCTTCGCAAACCGGCAGGTCCTCCGTGCTGGCGGCAGGTTCATCAGCCTGGGCGGTGACACCGGCGGGATCCTGCAGGGCATCGTGGTGGGTCCGCTGAGCTCGCTGTTCAGCGACCGATGGACCGGCCTGATGCTCTGGTGGAAGCCCTTCAACAGGCCGGATGTGGACCGACT
>DASSCW010000080.1:0-4040 GCA_035697465.1 Candidatus Limnocylindria bacterium
GCAGCTCCGCTTTGTGACCCTGGTCGAGAACGGCACGCACGTGCTGTTCGGCGCCCGTCTGGGCAGCTTTGCGGAGGGCGAGACGACGCTGGCCCATGCGGCGCTGCCGGCACTCCAGCCCGGCATGCTGTGCCTGGCCGATCGGCAGTTCTTCGGCCACGCGCTCTGGCAGGAGGCCGCCGCTACGGGCGCGGACCTGCTCTGGCGGGTGAAGCGCAACCTGCGGCTGCCGCGCGAGGCGGTGCTCGCCGATGGCTCCTACCTGAGCACGATCTACCCCAGCGAGAAGGACCGGCGGCACAAGGCGAAAGGCGTCCAGGTGCGGGTGGTCGAGTATCGGCTCGAAGGGATCGCCGGCGCCGAGCCGCTGTACCGGCTGGTGACAACGATCCTCGACCCGGCCGCGGCACAAGCGGCGGAGCTGGCGGCCTTGTACCATGAACGCTGGGAGATCGAGGGTGCACTGGCCGAGCTGAAGACGCACCTGCGTGGGGCACGCATGGTCCTGCGCAGCAAGACACCCGAGCTGGTCCGGCAGGAGTTCTGGGGCCTGCTGCTGGCGCACTTCGCCGTACGCGGCCTGATGCACGAGGCGGCGCTGCGGGCCGATGAGGACCCGGACCGGCTCTCGTTCCTGCACACGGTGCGGGTCGTACGGCGCAAGCTGCCCTTGTTCGCAGCCCTTCCCCCCTCGGGGCAGGCGCGCCCTGCATGAAGCGGTACTGGACGAGATCCTGGAGGAGCGCGTCGCCAGCAGCCGAGGCCGACAGGTGCCGCGCGGGGTCAAACGCAAGATGAGCGGCTACAAGCTGCGGCCGCGCGTGCCCCAGCCGACCACCTGGATCAACTTCGCCGCTGCCATCAGGATCATAAAATGAACGGTATTGGAGCTAGGCTAGGTTCAATGCCGTTCACTTAAGCCTCAATGTTGTTCACTTTAGGTCATCAGGATTGGAAATTCCTTTACCGTACAAGCTCCTTTCGTGTGCCCTTCCGGAGGCGAGGAACCTTATGTTACCGGTATTGACCCTTGCCCCGTACCTGTATCACTGACCGTCACGACCCCGTCCTCAAGAACGCCCGCCTTCAGCCATTTCCGGATCAGGCGGATGATGCGTGGATCGGCGATCCGATGCTCCAGGAAGCGGACCAGCCATTCCTGACTGACCGCGTCGAAGGAAATCGCCGCATACTACCCAAGTCGATGATGTTCCGAAGCTGGTTCGAATTGTCCGCCGACATCATGCCTTCGAGGATCGTATTCTCGAGGTTTTCGGCCGAAGACACCGCAATGGTCGGCCACATCTGATCGTCATTGTGCCGGACGGCAGTCGTCTCCTGATCCCGACAGACTGGACCGAGGTAGTGGCTGAAGCCGAATCGGCAGGGCCAGTTCCCGGCATCGCGGGCCAGCAAAGGCTCTTGCTCCTCACCGTTCCCGATCTGCTGCTCACCCGCGCGCTCGTCGACGCCGTGCTGCGTCGATCGAGGGTTCAGGGGGAGGAGTTGGATGGCGCAGTTGAGCCTGAGCCTTGGCGATCCCAGGCCGCAGCCGGAGACGGTGGTCTGGGAGGCCCTCGATGCGCGTCAACGCGAGGCGGTCATCGCCTTGCTGGCGCGGCTGATCGCCAAGGCCGCCGCCGCGGCGAGCGAGGAGAACGGTCGTGACCGAATCCGGTAAGATCAGCTCCCGCCACCTCGATCGGCAGGCCGTGGTCTATGTTCGTCAGTCGACCGCCAGCCAAGTCGAGCATCATCGTGAATCCACCGCCCGCCAGTACGCCCTTGCCGAGCGTGCGCATGACCTCGGCTGGCCGGCGGCACGCGTGGTGGTCATCGATGAGGATCTTGGTCTCTCGGGTGCCAGCGCCGGCAACCGCAGCGGCTTTGCGCGCCTGACCGCCGAGGTCGCCCTTGGTCATGTCGGGATCGTGCTCGGGCTCGAGGTCTCGCGCCTCGCCCGCAACAACGGTGACTGGTATCGCTTGCTCGACCTCTGCGGCATGACCGATACCCTGATCGGCGACGCCGATGACATCTATCACCCGGCCGGTTTCAACGACCGCCTGGTGCTGGGGCTCAAGGGAACGATGTCCGAGGCCGAGCTGCACATTCTGCGCGCCCGGCTTGACGGCGGCATCCGCAACAAGGCGGCGCGTGGGGAACTCCGGCGTGGCCTGCCGCTCGGCTTCATCTGGGGCGAGGCCCCAGGGGAAGTCCGCTTCCACCCCGATGCTGCCGTCAGTGGCGCCATCCGTGCCGTCTTCGACCGCTTCCGTGAGCTCGGCTCCGCACGCCGCGTCTGGCTCTGGTTTTGCAGCGAGGGCCTGCCTTTCCCGACCCGTGCCCAGCCGACCGGCGAGATCCGCTGGGGCATGCCCACCTACACCGCCATCCACCGCATCCTGGTGAATCCCGTCTACGCCGGCGCCTACGCCTACGGCCGCACCCGTCACGAGCGCCGTCTCGACGAGCAAGGTGGTGTCCGCAAACGCGTCCGGCGCCTGCCCGAGAACGAATGGGCCGTGCTCCTGCCCAATCACCACCCTGGCTATATCGATTGGTCGACCTTCGAGATCAATCGCGCGCGCATCGCCGGCAACACCAGGCCGCGACCGCACCAAAACGGCGGCGTGGTCCGAGAAGGTGCCGCCTTGCTCCAGGGGATCGCCACCTGCGGCCACTGTGGCCGCCGACTGCGCACCCATTATCGCGGTACGCGAATGGCACCGGGCTACCATTGCGCCGGCAAGCACATCGTCAATGGCCGTGGTGTCTATTGCTTGAATATTGGTGGTGTTCAGATCGACCACGCCATCGTCCAGACGATCCTCGCCGCCGTCACGCCGGCCGGTGTCGCTGCCGCTGTACAAGCAGCAGAACGGCTCGAGGCCGATGATGATGCCGCGCTCGGTCAGCGGCGTCGTGATGTTGAGCGTCGGCGCTACGCGGCACAACAGGCCGAACGTCGTTACCGCGCCGTCGATGCGGAGAATCGCCTCGTCGCCCGCGGCCTCGAAGCCGAGTGGGAGCAGGCGCTCGTATCGCTTCATCAGGCCGAGGCCGAGCTCGCCCGCCGCGAGCAGCAGCGGCGCCAGCAACAGCCTGTCGATCGCGCCGCCCTCGAGGCCCTCGCCGGTGATCTCCATCGTGTCTGGCACAGTCCCGCCACGACCGTGCGCGATCGCAAGGCGCTGCTCAGGACCCTGATCGAGGAGGTCATCCTTACCGTCGACCGGCCGCGCGTCGCTGCCGTCCTGACCATTCGCTGGCACAGCGGTGCGGTCACCAGCACCACCGTCGCCCTATCACGTCGTGCTGCGCCGAAGATCCGCACCGATGACGATACCGTCGACCTGCTGCGTCGCCTCGCCGTCCACTATCCCGACGACATCATTGCCGGCATCCTCAATCGCCAGGGCCGCACAACGGCCCGCGGCTATCGCTTCACGGCGCATCTCGTCGGCAATCTGCGCCGCTACCGGAAGATCCCGCGTTGCATCGCCACCGAACCCGGCAGCGAAGCACCGCTGCTCAATGTCCGGCAGGCGGCCAGACAGCTCGGCCTCGCCCCCTCCACGATCCTGCGCTGTCTGGATGCCGGCTTCATTCCTGGCGAGCAGGTCACCCCCGGTGCTCCCTGGCGGATCCGTCTCGATGACAAGCTACAACAGCGCTTTGCTGCCACCGTCCCGGATGGCTTCCTCGCCATGCGCGAAACCATCCGTCGGCTTGGCGTCTCGCGCCAGACCGTGTTGCAGCGTATCAAGCGCGGCGAACTCGTTGCCGTCCACGTCTGCCAAGGCCGCCGGAAAGGCATCTATATCAAACCGTTGGAACCGCAGCCTGGGCTCTTCGAACAGCTTGCATGAGCAGGAGTGCAGTGTGTCGCCATATCCAAGAACGACCGGATGTCGCAGTCCAAGATGTGGTTCACCCTGGTGCCGGTGATGCCGACCACCAGCGCGTCCAGCGCGTCGTGCTGGCCGCGTCCGGGTCGGAACCCGTACGAGAACCCGAGGAAGTCCTCCTCGTAGATC
>DASSCW010000081.1:0-2203 GCA_035697465.1 Candidatus Limnocylindria bacterium
CTTCGGGCCGCTGCTGGCCATCGGCCTGGTCGCGGTCGTCGGCGTCCGCTGGGCCATCGGCCTCGCCGTCATCCCCGGACTGCTAGCGGCTTTCGCGATCATTTACGCCATCCGTCACACCCCCATATCCGAACAGCGTGAACGCCAACCGATCCGGCTGCGGTTAGGTCCGGTGCTGCGCGGTGACCTCGGCCGATTGATGTGCGCGGTCGCCGCCTTCGAGGTCGGCAACGTCGCCGCTACCCTGCTCATCCTGCGCGCCACCCAGCTCCTCACCCCCGGCCACGGCATCGAGGCGGCGACCCGGTGGGCGCTGTGGCTCTACGTCGGCTACAACGTCGCCGCCTCCGTCGCATCCGTCCCAGCCGGACAGCTCGCCGACCGCATCGGCACCCGCGGCCCGATCCTCGTCCTCGCCGCCGGCGTCGCCCTATTCGGTCTCGCCTACGCCGGTTTCGGGCTCGCCGGCGCCAGCCTCGGCGTGCTCGCGCTGCCGTTCATCGCCGCCGGCATCGGCATCGGCGCCGTCGAAACGGCCGAACACGCCGCCGTCGCTGCCCTGGCATCGGAGACCGCGCGCGGCTCCGCGTTCGGCGTGCTCGCCGCGATCCAAGCGGGGGGCAACGTCGCCGCCAGCGCCGTCGCCGGCATCCTCTGGACCGCCGTCTCCCCCGGCGCCGCGTTCGCCTACCTCACCGCATGGATGGGCCTCGCCCTCGTCGGTCTACTAACCGTGTGGGGGGTGGGGTCTCCGGCGGCCCTGCCGATTACGCCAACTACGTCACACCCGGCATCCTGCTGATCGCGATCGCCGGCGGCGCCACCGGAACGTGTCGGGCTCGATTATTCTGGTTCGGCTACGCTGCCTGCGAATACTCGTTGATCAGGCCGCCGAGGATCGGGCGTCGGCGGACCCGGGCGGTGGTGGCCTCTACGACGTCTATGGGACCATTCGGTGGGCGTTGGTTTAATGAACGATGTGGACGGTGGCAGTTGTAGTGCGTGGTGTACTCGCTGAGGACAGCCGCCAAGTGCCGTTCGCCGGCGACGAGCGTGCGGTCTGTGTACTCGCGCCGTACGGTGCCCACCCAGCGTTCCGCGTAAGAGTTCGCTCGGGGCGCCCGCGGTGGCGTCTTGAGCACGTGGATGCCTTCGGCGGTGAACACCGCGTCGAAGACGGCCGTGAACTTCGCGTCCCGGTCGCGCAGGACAAAACGCAGAGCCGCCGCGCGCTGATCGAGGTCCATCAGCAGATTCCTCGCCTGCTGGGTGACCCAGACGCCGGTCGGATGCGCGCTCACGCCGACCACGTGGACTTGGCGGGTGGCGATCTCCATGAAAAGCAGCACGTAGATCCGTTTGAGGAACACGGTGTCGACGGTGAAGAAGTCACATGCCATCATCGTGTGCGCCTGCGTGGTCAGGAACTGCTTCCAGGTCGGTCCCGCGCGCCGGGGTGCCGATTGATCGCGGCCTGGTGGAGGATCTTCCACACCGTGCTGGCCGCCACGTGATGACCGAGGCCGACAAGTTCACCCTGTATCCGGCGGTGTCCCCAGGTCGGATTCTCGGCGGCCAGTCGCAGCACGAGGTCACGGACCTGCTTGGCGACCGGTGGCCGACCGGGCCGCGCATGCGGGTAGGTCCAGTGACGGGCGATCAGTTGTCGGTGCCAGCGCAGCAGGGTTGCCGGGGTGACGAAGAACGCCGACCAGCGCGGGCGGGGCAGCAGCCGCGACAAGGCGGCCAGCACCACTCGGTCGGCCGGCTCGAGTTCGGGACGGTGGACCTGCCGGCGTAGCACGGCCACCTGGTGGCGGAGGACCAGAAGTTCGACGTCCTTGGCTCCGCCATCGCGGGCGAGCTGGGTCAACATCTGCAGGACCTGGCGAAGCAGCAGGTACACAAGGGACGTCGTCATGGCCTCCATCGTGTCGGCAACGCCGACACGATGGACATGTGCCGAACCGCAGGTCAGCCGATGCAACCCAGTTCTCGAGCCCCACACGATCGCGTTCATGTTGCTGTTCGTCTACGTATTCGGCGGCGCCATCCAGGCCGGCACCGACAACTACGTCAACTACCTGATGCCCGGCATTCTGCTCATCGCCATCGCCAGCGGCATCTCCTACACCGGCTTCCGCCTGTTCAACGACATGCAGAGCGGCATCTTCGAACGGTTCCACTCCATGCCGATCGCACG
>DASSCW010000082.1:0-6686 GCA_035697465.1 Candidatus Limnocylindria bacterium
CAGGGCCTGGAACGCGTTCAGGCTGAACTCGGGGACGATGCGGCCGCTGAAGGCGTCCTGACGCCAGAATGCGTTCAGCAGCAGGATGGCAAGCGAGCCCAAATAGGCGAGCCCGATCCAGAGTATTGGTGCCGCCAGCAGCAGGGCGAGCTGCAGCCGCGTCCTTCCGTGGAGCCAGGCTGCCAATCTTCGGGGCGCAGCGACGCGGGCGGCGGGGCTGTCTGTGGTCATCGGCGGCTCATGCTATCCGCTCCCCCTGGAGGCGGACCCCCAGGGGAAGCGACGGGCGAAACGCGGTAGATGCCGGCTTGGCTCAGCCGCCGGTGATCGTGGTCCAGGCGGCGGTCCAGTCCTCCACGTCCTTGCAGGTCGTGTCCGGATCGTCGTCATTGCAGTCCTCGCGAGGGGTGCTCCAGAAGTGCACCTTGTTGAAGTACTCCTCGTCGGTCGCATGGAAGGTGTCGCAGTGTCCGGGAGAGAGCTCCTCGGCCTCGGCACAGGCGGCCTCGCTGGTCGGCGCCTCGCCGAACCAGACCGTGGCCAGGGCGCTGGTGTGCGGATCGAGCATCCAGTTCATCCAGCGATACATGCAGCCCGGATGTGCCGCATTAGCGGCGATCATCCAGGTGTCCGACCAGCCGGTGGATCCCTCGTCTGGCAGCGTCGCCGCCACCGGCGCGTCAGGATCGTTGGCCAGGATGGTGTTCAGCTGGTACTGCCAGCTGGTGCCGGCCAGCATGTCGCCAGATCCGAACGACGTGATCTGGTCGGTGGCGAACGTCCAGCGCTCGCCCACGATGTCGCTTTGCTGCTCCAGCAGCGCGACCGCCGCGTTGAACTGCTCCTCGTTCAGCTGATAGATGTCCTCGATGCCCAGCTCCGGGGTGGTTGTCTTGAGGTGGAGTGCCGCATCGGCGATGTAGATCATGTAGTTGTAGACGCTGATCTTGCCCGCGGCCGGCGAGTCGGCGTTCCAGACGACGTCCCAGCTGGTTGGCGCCTCCGGGAACGTGTCGGTGTTGTAGAGCAGCACGTTGGCACCGCGCCCGTGCGGAACGCCGTACGCCACTCCGTCGACGGTGTTGTGCGGCTTGCCCTTGAGGCTGTCGAATACGTCCTCGTAGTTCGGGATGAGGTCCAGATTGACCGGCGCGACGGTCCCTGCCGCGATCATCCGCAAGGTGGCATCTCCAGACGCCGAGACGCCGTCGTACTGGCCGGTCGCCATTAGCGACACCATGTTGGTCGAGTCGCCGCCGTCCGTGCTATTGACCTGGCAGCCGGTCTCCTCCTCGAACGGCGTGACCCAGTCATAGTCCGGGTCGTTCGAGCCGTCCTCGGCATATCCGGCCCAGATGATCAGGTTCAGCTCATCCTCGGCCTCAGGCAGGGCCGTCGCCATGCCGCTCGGGACGCCGGCCCCGCAGGCCGACGCCAGAAGCGCCAGGCCGACCAGGGCCACGGGAATTCTGAGAGCTCTCATGCCTGTTTCCACTCCTCCTCGTCCCCCTCATTGGCTGCGCCGCCGGGAGTTTGACCTGGGCTGGAAAGCGCCAGCACGTGCTTGCGTTTCCAGAACACGCGCACGGCTTCTCCCTGCGCGCTCAGGACTTCCATGGACGACGTTTCCAGGTTCTGCTGGGTCACCACCAGCTGGCCCCCCACGTCGAGCCCGACCACGTAGCGCGTGTCGGGACCCAAATAGATCACCTCCGCGATATGGCCATCCGCCGATTGCTCGTCGGCCGATGCCTCGCGATCTCGCGGGCCGATGCGGATCTTCTCCGGCCGCACCGTGTAGGTCCCATCCGACCCAATGACCGCGCGTGCGATCTCGCCTGTCATCAGATTCGACGTGCCCACGAAGCCGGCGACGAACGTGGTGGCCGGATGCTCGTATACGTCCGCGGGCGTGCCGACCTGCTGAATCCTGCCCCCGCTGAACACGGCCAGGCGGTTGCTCATGGTGAGCGCCTCCTCCTGGTCGTGTGTCACGTAGATGAAGGTGATGCCCACCTCTCCCTGGATTGCCTTCAGCTCGATCTGCATCTCCTCGCGGAGCTTGAGATCCAGGGCGCCGAGCGGCTCGTCGAGGAGCAGGACCCTGGGTCGGTTGATGAGCGCTCGTGCCAGGGCGACGCGCTGTCGCTGCCCGCCGGACAGCTGCGACGGCTTGCGCTTCTCGAAGCCCTGCAGGCGCACCTGCCCCAGCGCCTCCATGACCCGCCGCGTTCGCTCTGTCGCCGGCACCCGCTTGACGAGCAGCCCGTAGCCGACGTTATCGGCAACCGTCATGTGCGGGAAGAGGGCGTAGTCCTGGAAGACCGTGTTCACGTCCCGGTCGAAGGGCGGCACACCGGTCACGTCGCGGCCATGGAGCAGAACGCGTCCCTCGGTGGGCTGCTCGAAGCCGGCGATCATGCGGAGGGTCGTGGTCTTGCCCGATCCGGATGGGCCGAGCATCGAGAAAAACTCGCCGTCGGCAATCTCGAGGTCGATACCGGCCACTGCCTGCACGTCGCCGTAACGCTTGGTCAGGCGCTCGAGACGGACGGCCGGCTGGGTGACATCCACGGCTGTCGCCGTGGCAGGAAGGGTCATCGCTTCGACGGCCACGCACTCCTCGCCGCAGCCCTCGGCAGCCCGCGCCGGCAGTGACCGGCCGCTCGAGAGGCGTTCCGAGGATTGGCGCACTGTGCGGCGCGCCCCGTCCTGGTGTCAAGCCGATTCGCGCATTAGGGGCTCGGCCAGGCGTGCTTTCCGCAAGGACGGATGCGCAGACCCGCGGAAACCGCGGCCCGGCTGGTAGAGTGCCGGACCCGTGGAACTTGGCGTCCTGTTCGGCTTGGGTTCGGCCATCGCCTTCGGCGGCGGTGACTTCGCAGGTGGCTACGCGACGCGCCGGATGAGTGGGGTCAGCGTGGCCGCCGGCGCTCACACCGTCGGCCTTCTCCTCGTGCTGGTTCTCTTGGCCTTCACGCGCCCGGTCATGCCAAGCCTCGGATCCCTGGCGATCGGCGCCGTGGCCGGCGCGATCGGAGGCATCGGCCTGGTCGTGCTGTACCGCGGCTTGTCGCTCGGCAGCATGGGGATCGTTGCGGCACTCTCCGGCGTGGGGTCCGTTGCGATCCCGGTGCTTGCCGGCTACGCGTTGGGACGAGGGGCGATGACCGCCGGTCAGTGGGTGGGCATCGGGCTCGCCATCGGTGCCATTGGTGCGGCCAGCGGCGCCACCCGTGCGGGCGTCCGTCCGCAGGCGATCGCGCTCGGCGTGATCGCCGGGATCGGATTTGGCCTCTGGTTCCTGCTCCTGGATTTCGCCGCCGAAGAGAGCGAGACGTGGGCGCTGGTGGCAAGCCGAAGCGCCTCCACCACTCTCCTTGGAGCTCTCGCGCTGGGACGGCGGCAGTTCGGCGGACTCCGCTCGGGGTGGCCGATCGTGATCGTCAGCGGAGCGCTCGACGTCACGGGTAACGCAACCTTCGTGCTGTCGCGGGGGCTGGTTGCAGTGGGCGTGGCAGCCGCCCTCGCCGGGTTGTACCCGATCGTGACGATGCTGCTGGCGCGGTTTGTTCTGCGAGAGTCCCTACCGAGGCTGGGACTGGCCGCGGTTGCGATGGCGATGCTGGGCGTGGTCCTCATCTCGCTGGGCTGAACCTCTCCTGCGTCAGTCGGGGCCATCCACCGCCAGTGGAGGCCCGGCGGGGAGGTGCGTCTGGGGCCGGCATCGGCTCATCTCCTGATCTGGATTGCGCCGGTTGGCGCTTTCCTCAGGAGACCGCTCGGGACCTTACCGGCCGCTTACCAGCCGCTTATTCGGAAGATGGCCGACCGCGGGCGCCGCGTATCATTGGCGCCTCCACACCCTCGGAACCCCTGACCGAGCATGACCTTCGACCGTGTGCCGATCGTCGAGCGGGCGCTCGACGACTTCCTGAACAGCGCGACCGCCGACGTTCCTCGCCTGGCGCCCGGTGCGCCGATGCGCGCGGGCAGCGGTTTGACGGCCCGAAAGGCAATCGAGCTCTGGGAGGACCAGGTCACGTCGCGCTGCCTGGACGTGGCGGCGCGCGAGCTCAAGAAGACCAACCGGTCCTACTACACCATCAGCTCGGCGGGCCACGAGAACAACGCCGTCCTCGGGGCGCTCACTCGCATGAACGACCCCGCGTTCCTTCATTACCGTTCCGGCGCCCTGGTCATGGCCCGGGCGCGTCAGCTGCCGGGCGCCACCCCCGCCTTCGACGCCCTGCTCGGGATCGTGGCCAGCCGAGATGAACCGATCGCCCAGGGTCGTCACAAGGTGTGGGGCAGCCGGCCCCTGTGGATTCCGCCCCAGACCTCCACCATTGCCAGCCACCTGCCAAAGGCGATGGGCCTTGCCTTCAGCCTGGCGCGCGCCCGCCGTCTGGGCGTCGACAACGAACTGCCGGCCGATGCGATCGTGCTGTGCTCGTTCGGAGATGCATCGGCCAATCATGCAACCGCGCTGGCCGCCATCAACACTGCGCGCTATGCCGTGCGCATCGGCCTGCCGATGCCGATCCTGTTCGTCTGCGAGGACAACGGAACCGGGATCAGCGTCCCCACTCCCGACCGCTGGATCGCCGAGACCTTCGGGGCGCAGCCGCACCTGCGGTACGTGCTGGCCGATGGCGAGCTTGACGAGGTCTGGGACGCGACTGCCGAAGCGGTGCATCACGTCCGCAGCGCCCGGCAACCCGCCTTCCTGCACCTGCCCACCGTGCGGCTCTGGGGTCATGCGGGCAGCGACGCGGAGCACGCCTACCGCTCCCCCGCGGAAATCGCGGCCAACGAGGCATCGGACCCGATCCTGCGCAACGCCCGCTGGCTGGTCCAGTCCGGAGCCGCAGAGGCGTCCGAGTTGCGTGCGATCCTGGATCTGACTCGCGCCCGGGTGATGGCGGCGGCCGAGGAGGCGACGCTTCGACCGCGTCTCGAGACGACGCAGGATGTGGTCGCCCCATTGGCCCCGCATCATCCGGCGCGGGCCGCCCAGCGCGCCAGCCACCCGGTGCTTCCGGTGGGCGAGCGGGAGGAGCTGTTCGCCGGGGGCTTGCCGGAAACCGCCACCAACCCGAATGCCCGCACGCTGGCGGGCAATCTCAACGCCGCCCTGGCCGATGAGCTCGGGCGACGGCCGGAGCTCATCATCTTTGGCGAGGACGTGGGACGCAAGGGCGGCGTCTACAACGTCACCAATGGGCTGCAGAAGCGGTTCGGTCCGGGGCGCGTGTTCGACACGCTGCTCGACGAGACCTCGATCCTGGGCATCGCCCAGGGAGCGGCGCACATCGGCCTGCTGCCGCTGCCCGAGATCCAGTACCTCGCCTACCTCCATAACGCGCTGGACCAGCTGCGGGGCGAGGCGGCCAGCCTGCAGTTCTTCAGCTCCGGCCAGTTCCGTAACCCGATGGTGGTGCGCGTCCCGGGCCTCGCCTACCAGAAGGGTTTCGGTGGGCACTTCCACAACGACAACAGCGTCGGCGCACTGCGCGACATACCGGGCCTGGTGCTGGCGGCTCCGGCGCGCGGCGACGATGCCGCCAGGATGCTGCGGGGCGCCATCGCCATGGCGGCCGAGGACGGGCGGATCGTCGTCTTCCTGGAGCCGATCGCCATCTATCACGAGAAGGACCTGCACACCGACGGCGACGGCGGCTGGCTCACCCACTACCCGCCGCCGCCGTCGCACCTGCTGCCAGGTGAGCCGGGGGTGTACGACACCGATGACGGCGCGTCGCCCGACCTGCTGCTGGTGAGCTACGCCAATGGACTGCGGCTCAGCCTGCAGGCGCAGCGCCGGCTGGCCGACGACCACGGCATTCGGACGCGAGTCCTGGACCTGCGCTGGCTGAACCCGCTGCCGTCCGAGGCGGTCCGCAGGCACGCGGGCGAGGCGGGCGCCGTGCTGGTGGTGGACGAGTGCCGCCGGACCGGAGCCGGCGTGGCGGATGCCGTCATCGCCGACCTCGCCGAGAGCGGTGCCGCCGGCCGCCTCGCATCGGTGAGGGCGGTCGACAGCTTCGTGCCCCTCGGTCCGGCCACGTCAGCGGTGCTGGTGGGTCTCGACCAGGTCATGGCCGCGTCGCTGGCTACCGTGGGCGAACGGAGCGCGGCGACGTGACGTCACTGCCGCGCGTGCTGGTCGCCTGCCCGGGGCGTGGCGCCTACACGGCCGCGAGCCTCGGGTCGCTGCCGAGGGAGCACCCGGCCGTCGCGCGTGCCGAGGTCCTGCGCAGCGAGTACGGGCTGGAACCGCTGCTCGAGCTGGACGGGGCCACTGCGTTCGATCCTCCGCGGCATCTCCGCCCGGCAAACGCGTCGCCACTGATCTTCCTCGCGACCCTGCTCGACGTAGAGCGCACGGCCGACGACCACGAGATCGTGGCCATCGTCGGGAACTCGATGGGCTGGTACAGCGCGCTGGCAGTCGGAGGTGCGCTGCCGTTCGACGACGCCTTCCGGCTCGTCCAGGAAATGGCCATCTTCCAGGAACAGCCGTTGCCGGACGGCGGAACGGGCGGGCAGGTCATCTATCCGCTGCTCGACGCCGAGTGGGTCCCGGCGCCCGACCTGCGGGCGGCGGTGGCCGACGCGATCGCGGGTGATGGCAACGGCGCTGGACGCATCTTCGAGAGCATCGATCTGGGCGGCTACGCAGT
>DASSCW010000083.1:0-2673 GCA_035697465.1 Candidatus Limnocylindria bacterium
GTTATGCACTTTCGGTGTAACAAGCCCCTACTGGCCCCAGAGTCTTGTAAGAGCGCCTGGTCAGCTGAGGGACACCAGCGATAACGCAAAGAGGTGCCCCTGGCGCTGAAGGCGACTTGGCACTTCCGGACGAGGTCGAGGTCACTGATCCCGCCCATCCGCTTCATGGGCGACGCTTTCGCCTGCTGTCGGCCAGCCGAACCGTGCAGACGGCCGGCCATGCTTGGGTAGAATACCGCCCCGGCGTCCTGCTGATGTTGCCGATCCCGGCAACCAGCCTGCGGCCGGCAGGGCCACACGCCATCCCGGCCAAGCTCTGCCTTGAGGCGCTCGAGGATCTGGTCGCCACCGCCGGGGAGAGCGAGGGGGCATGCCCGTCCAGCCCCGCGACGTCTGGCGAACCCTGCCGGCCGGCCAGCGCCGGGAAGTCATCGAGGACCTCGCCGCGATCCTCCAGGAGCTGAGCCATGGGTTCGGAGCTCGTCAAGCCGCACCACCTCGGCCGCCGTGCGGTGATCTACGTCCGCCAGTCCACCCCGCACCAGGTGCTGAGCAACCAGGAGAGCCTGCGCCTGCAGTACGCGCTGCGGCAACGCGCCCGCGAGTTCGGCTGGCGTGAGGCCGATATCGACGTCATCGACGCCGACCTCGGCCTGAGCGGGGCGGCCGCCGCGCACCGCCCGGGCTTCAAGGACCTGGTCGCGCGCGTCACCCTGGGCGAGGTCGGCCTGATCCTCTCGACCGAGGTCACCCGGCTCGCCCGCAACTGCTCGGACTGGTACCCGCTCCTGGACGTGTGCGGCCATCGCCAGTGCCTGATCGCCGATCGTGACGGCGTGTACGATGCCGGCTCCGCGAACGGCCGTCTCCTGCTGGGCCTCAAGGGGACGATCTCCGAGCTCGAGCTACACACGCTACGCGGCCGCCTCACCGCCGGGCTCCTGGCCAAGGCCGCGCGCGGCGAGCTGGCGCTGCAGCTACCGATCGGCCTGGTGCGAGATGCCTCGGGCGTGGTCATCAAGGACCCCGACCAGGAGATCCAGGTCCGCATCGCCCTGGTGTTCGCCACCTTCCTCGAGGTGCGCACGGCGATGGCAGTGATGCGCACCCTACAGGCGCGCGGGCTGACCCTGCCACGGCGCGACCGTCACGGCGACATCCGCTGGCGGCCGGCGACCCTTCCGGCCGTCGTTGGCATGCTCAAGAATCCCGCCTACGCCGGGATGTTCGTCTACGGCCGGACACGGCTCGGCCCGTCGGCGACACCCGGCGCCAGGCCGGTGCAGCTGCCGCGGCCGAACGAGGGATGGAGGTTCGTCGTGCGGGACAAGTACCCGGCCTACATCGACGTCGCGACCTTCGGGAAGATCCAAGCAATGCTGGAGGGCAACCGGGCCGACTACCTGCGCACCAAGGGTCGCGGCATCCCGCGCGACGGCGCCGCCCTGCTGCACGGTATCGTCTGGTGCGGGGAGTGCGGGCACAAGATGACGGTGCGCTACAAGGGCGGCAGCCAGTATGTCTGCAACCATCTGCGCCGGCAGCAGAACGCGCCGGAATGCCAATGCCTGCGCGCCGCCGCCATCGACGCGCGGGTTGCCGCCGCGTTCCTGGAGGCGATCGCACCAGCCGAGATCGAGGCCTGGGGCCACGCCCGCAAGGCGCAGCGGCAGGCCGACGAGGCCTTCCGGCGGGCGGAGGAGCAGCAGGTGGAGCGGCTGCGCTACCAGGCGGCACTCGCCGAGCGACAGTTCAACCGGGTCGATCCCGACAACCGGCTGGTCGCTGCCGAGCTGGAGCGGCGCTGGGAGGCGGCCCTGGTCGAGCTGCGCCGGGCCGAGGCGGCGCTGGCGCAGCGCACGGCGGCGGTTGCGTCGACCAGGCCCGACACGCTCGATCCGCGCCTGCGGGCCAAGGTCGTGAGCCTCGGTCAGCGGCTGCCCGGGCTCTGGACCGATCCCAGCGTCAGCCGCGCGCACAAGAAGGCGCTGCTGCGCTGCCTGATCGATAAGGTGGTGCTGCGTCGGAACGCGCGCGATCGCGCCGCGGTGCGCATCGTCTGGCGCGGCGGATCCGTGAGCGAGCTTGAGGTCACGCTGCCGGTGAACGCGCTGACCGCGCTGTCGCGCTACGCGGAGATGGAGGCGCGCGTGCTGGCGCTGGCGCGGGCCGGGGTGGACGACGTCGCGATCGCGCGGGCCCTCACGGCCGAAGGGCACCACTCCGCCCAGCATTGCACGGCGGTTCTGCCGAGCACGGTCCGCAGCATTCGGCTGCAGCACGGTCTCAAGCTGGTGCCGGAGCCGACCCGCTGGCCGCCAATGCCGGGCTGGCTGACGGTAACGGGCATCGCGGCACGCCTGCGGGTCCCGGAGAAATGGCTTCGCCGCCGCCTCCGCGACGGAGCGATCCGGACCGTGCGCGAACCCTCGGGGCGTTACCTGTTCCCGGACGGGGAGAAGACGCTGGAGGAGCTCCGGCAACTACGGGCGCGTATGGTCAAGCAGGTCGACCTGATGCCAGGTGCCCTTCAGCACCAGGGGCATCACCATGCATGATCGCTCGAGGGCTTGCCGTGGCACCGGCTACAGCCTCGTGTGATCCCTCGCCCGAGCACGGCATGGTGAGCGGAAGTGCTGGCTTCCTGGGCCTGCTGCCAATAGAGTGGCGCCA
>DASSCW010000084.1:0-8885 GCA_035697465.1 Candidatus Limnocylindria bacterium
GCTGACGGTGCTGGAGTGGAGCGGCTATGAAGCGCCCGACTTCTGGACGGACTTCGCCTCAGCCAGCCCCGATACCGAAGTCGCCTTCGAGTTCGGAATCTCCGACGCGGACATCCTCGCCCTCATGGAGGGCGGCAGCGAGGCGGATATCTTCCACTTCTACACCGGGTGGCAGCAGTTCTACGTGGATGCCGGGCTCGTGCAGCCGATCGACACCTCGAAGCTGACGAACTGGGACAAGGTGCCGGATGCCATGAAGGCGCTCGGCCAGATCGACGGCACCCAGTACTACCTGCCGTGGGACTGGGGATTCACCTCGATCATGTACAACACCGAGCATGTCGACGAGGTCACCAGTTGGGATGTCCTCTTCGACGACCGCTACGCCGATCACATCTCGATGTGGAACGATGGACCTGCGGCGGTGACGGTCTCCTCCTACATCCACGGCTACGACGAGACTGCGATCACCGACGAGCAACTCGCCGCCATCGAGGCCGAGTGGATCGCCCAGAAGCCGCTGAACGCGTTCTACTGGTCCAGCGAATACGTCGAGCTTTGCCCCAACTACGGGCCCCTCGACGAGCAGGTCTGGATTGCCTACGCCTGGCAGGGTTGTTACGCGACCTCGCTCGCGGCAGGAGCGCCGGTTGCCTACGCGAACCCCGAAGAGGGGCGCAACTCGTGGGTTGGGCTCTATGGGATCAGCTCGAGCAGCGACAGCCCTGACCTGGCGCACGCGTTCCTTGACGCCAAGCTGGCGGAGCTGACCTGCAGCAACGCAGTCACGCTCTTCTACTACGGCTGCGCGAACCAGGAGGTGATGGACGCCATCACCGATCCGGTCCTGATCGAGGCATTCGCCCTCGACGATCCGACCATCCTGGAGAGCACGAACTTCACGCCGCTGGTGACCCAGGAGCAGCGGGACGCGTGGACGACGATGTGGAGTCGGGTCCAGGCCGAATAGCGTGCTGGTTCGCGGGCTGGTAGCCGAAGCCTGACGCGACGGGCAGGACGCCATGCTCGGACGGCGAGGTGCGCTGGCGTTCCTTGCCGTCCCGCCATTCGCCTGGCTGGCACTGCTATTCGTCGTGCCCCTTGGCGTCGTGGTCGCCGTCAGCCTGCAGCCGGCGTCGGGGCCGATCGACTTTGCATCGGGCTGGCCGGACACGGTCCAGTACCGGCAGATCGTGGAGACTCCGGTCTACGTGCGCCAGCTCGGGTTCTCGCTGCTCATGGCGCTCGGGATCGCCGTTTCGGCAACCGTGCTCGCCTACCCGGTTGCCTACTTTCTTGCCTTCCGTGCGCGACACCGGACGGCGACGTTCCTGATCCTGCTTCTGCTCCCGTTCGCAACGAGCTTTCTGCTGCGGATCATGGCGTGGCGGCTGCTCCTCGGCCGCGACGGAGCCATCAATTGGATGCTGACGACCACCGGCCTGGTCGACGAGCCATCGGGGCTCCTGATCTATTCGCGGACGGCCGTCGTCATCACGCTGATCTACATCTGGATCCCATTTGCGGCGCTGCCCATCTACGCGGCGCTGCAACGGGTCGACCGCGGGCATCTCGAGGCCGCGGCCGATCTGGGAGCTGGGCCGTGGACTCGCTTCTTCCGGATCACCGTTCCACTCAGCCTCCCGGGCGTGCTGGCGGCGCTGTTCATGGTCTTCATTCCGACGGTCGGTGAGTACGTGACGCCGGTGCTGGTGGGCGGCCCCGACGGCGTGATGTACGGACAGCTGGTGCAGGACTTCTTCACGCGGGCGGGAAACTGGCCGCTGGGCTCGGCGCTGGCAGTGGCGATGCTGGCCACGACGGTTGCCCTGGTGGCTGTTGCGATCCGGGTGATCGACCTGCGGAGACTTACGACATGACCGCCGCCCGCAGGGCCTCGTCCGCCATCGGCGTAGGCCGCACAAGGCTCCCGCTGGGCGTCATCTACGGCGTGATGCTGACGTTCCTCTACCTTCCGATCCTTCTGCTGTTCGTCTTCTCGTTCAGCACCAACCGAGGCCTGACCTTCCCGATCGAGGGCCTGACCCTGGATCGATTCGCGGCCGCCTTCGACAACGCGCAGCTGCTCAACGCGGCGCGGAACAGCCTCGTCGTGGGCGTGCTGGCCGCCACCGCCGCAACCGGCCTGGGCCTGGCCGTCGGCCTCGCTGCCATGCGCTTCCGTTTCCGCGGCCGCCAACTGCTGGTAGGGCTCGCGATCGCGCCGCTGCTGATCCCGTACGTGGTCCTGGCGGTCGGTCTCTTCCTGCTGTTCAACCTGCTTGACGTGCCGCGATCGCTCCTGACGATTGCTGCTGCGCACTCGGTGATCGCTCTTCCCTACGCCACGCTGATCCTGCTGGCGCGCTTGGTGGGCCTCGATCCGGCGCTGGAAGATGCGGCGATGGATCTGGGCGCGACCTATTCCACCACGCTGCGCCGCATCGTCCTTCCACTGCTGGGGCCTTCGCTGATATCCGCCTGGCTGACCTGTTTCATCGTGTCGTTCGACGAGATCGCCATCGCAAATCTGCTCGCCGGCCGCGACGCAACCTTCCCCGTCTTCCTCTACGGGCAGGTGCGGTTCGCGCAGCAGCTGCCGGTGCTGATCGCCATGGCCGTCCTGCTGATGATCGGTACGCTGGCGATCACCATCGCTGCGACTCGGATCCGCTCGAGGGACTGACAGTGGCGCCCAACGATCTCGACAACGTGGATGCCTGGCGTGGCCCGACTGCTTCCCAGGCTGCCGGCCTCACGCTGGCGGCCGCACGGCGCGCGATCGGCGCGGTCGAGCGCGTGGCGGCCGAGATGCGGGTCGCAATGTCCGCGGCGGTCGTGGACGCGGGCGACCAGCTAGTGGCCTTCTCCCGCATGGATGGCGCCGACCTGGTCGGAGTCCGCCTGGCGCAGGACAAGGCCTACACCGCGCTGGTCAACCGGATGCCGACGCGCGACCTGGCGCCGCTAGTCCAGCCCGGCACCGAGTTCTACGGCTATGACTCGCTCAGCGGCGGCCGCATGGTCGTCTTCGCCGGAGGCATGCCGCTCGAGCGCGACGGTGTGCTGATCGGCGCCGTCGGCGTCAGCGGCGGCAGTGCCGAGGAGGATCAGCGGGCGGCGGACGCGGCGGTGAAGGCTTTCGCATCGGGCTGACGCCCATCTAGACTCCGGCAATGACGACGCAGCAGGCTCTCGCGCTGGACCGCGCCGCGCTGCGCGGCATGGCAGACCGCTTCGAGGGTGAGTTGGTGCTGCCAGGCGATGCAGCCTACGAGCAGCATCGCAGCCTCTGGAATCGGATGATCGACCGCCGACCTGCGCTCTTCGCACGTTGCGCAACCGCCGAAGACGCGCGCCGGGCGCTGGAATTCGCCAGGGAGCGCGAGCTGCCGGTCTCCATCAAGGGCGCCGGCCACAACGTCGCCGGTAGCGCTCTAGTAGACGGGGGCGTGGTCCTCGATCATGGACTGCGGCGCGCGGTGAAGCTCAGTGCGGATGGCCGCCGGGTCAACGCCGAGCCGGGCGTGCTGCTAGGCGAGCTCGACGCCGCGACCGCGTCGAGCGGCGTCGCCGTCCCGATCGGCATCAACAGCACAACCGGCGTGGCCGGCCTGGCGCTGGGCGGAGGGGTCGGCTGGCTGATGCGCGCCCACGGCCTGACCTGCGACCACCTGGAGGCAGCCGATCTCGTGTTGGCGGATGGCAGATCGCTGACGGTAACGGACGCTGACGAGGCTGATCTGATGTGGGCCTTGCGCGGCGGTGGCGGCAACTTCGGCGTCGTGACCCGCTTCGAGTTCTCGACGGTGCCCCTGCCGCGCCCGGTGCTGGCCGGCATGATCGCCTTCCCGATGGAGGACGGAGAGCGAATCCTGCGCGGCTATCGCGACTGGCTGGACCAGGCCCCGGACACAACAACCACCATCGTCGCGCTGCGCACTGTTCTGCCGCTGCCCAGCCTGCCATCCGAGGCCCACGGCAGGCGCATCGTGGGCATCGGCATCTGCTCGATCGGCGATCCGGGTGACGACGAGCACCTGCTGGCGCCGCTGCGCAGCCTCGGGACGCCCCTCTACGACAGCATCGCCCGCAAGCCGCTGACAGCGCACCAGACGATGTTCGACGCCAGCGTGCCGCCGCGGAACGGCTACTACTGGAAGTCTCACTACTTGTCCGGCCTGGCCGATGAAACGATCACCACGCTGGTCGAGCACCACCTCGCCGCGCCGCAGCCGTGGTCGTATTCCCTGCTGGCCCAGCTGGGCGGCGCGATCGCCAATGTGCCGGCCGACGCAACTGCCTACCCACATCGGGACGCGCCGTTCCTGATCAACATCAACGGCGTCACAGATCGCTCAGAGGATGACGAGGCGGCAATCTCCTGGACCCGCGCCTGCTTCGACGCGATGTCCCAGCACTCGACCGGGGGCGTCTACGTCAATTTCGTCGGCAACGAAGGGGACGAGCGGGTGCGCGCCGCCTACGGTCCAGCCTACGACCGGCTGGCGCGGATCAAGGCGAAGTACGACCCCGACAACGTCTTCAGCACCAACCAGAACGTGCGGCCGACGAGGGCCGACCGGAGCTAGCTGGCCCGGCGCGCCGGGTGCGTGGCCGTCACGGCCTCAAGCAGGTGGCGAGACGCGTGCGCGATCTCGTCGACCGCCAGGTTGAACGCATCCTCGTTGGCCGGCGAAGGCTTCCTGTAGCCGCTCACCTTCCGCACGAACTGCAGAGCCGCGGCACGCACCTCGTCATCATCGGCGGGGACGTCGAGCGTGCGGAGGGTCTTGATGGATCGACACATGCGACCAGTCTAGGTCTCCGCCAGCAGTTCCTCCAGCGAGTCGATGACCCGATCCGCGGCGGAGACATCGGTCTCGACGAACTGCGGCACCGCGATGCAGGTGAGGCCCGCCGCCTTGGCGGCGGCGATGCCGCTGGCCGAGTCCTCCAGCGCCAGCGCATCGGTTGGCGCGACGCCCAGGCGCTCGCAGGCGAGCAGGTAAAGGTCAGGTGCCGGCTTCGAGAGCTCGACGTCGTCCGAGGTCACGATGGCGTCGAAGGCGTCGCTGATGTGGGCGGTGGCCAGGGCGGTGTCGACCAGGCTGCGCGGCGAATTCGAGGCCAGTCCAAGCCGCGTTCGGCCTCGCAGCCGCTCGACCAGCTCCACGGCTCCCGGGCGGCCCTCGACCTGGCGCCGTAGCTGGGCGTGCATCAGGTCGACCATCTCGTTCACCAGTGCTGGTCCGCGTTCGCGCGGCAGGCTGAGCCGATCAGCAAAGTAGTCGGCCGTGAAGTCGAAGCTGGAGCCGATGACCGCCATCTTGTCGTCCCAGCTGAACTCGGCGCCATGCTGCGCGAAGAGATCCGTCTCTGCCCGATGCCAGAGCAGCTCGGTGTCGAGCAGGAGGCCATCCATGTCGAAGACGACGGCGCGATAGCGGTCCGGCAGCAGCTCGATCACGCGGGGGGACTGAAGAAGCTGCCGCCGCGGTCGGCGAGCTGGCGCAGCAAGGGCACCACGCGGTAACGGCCGTCGGGCACCGTGGCGTGCAGCGCGTCCATGGTGTGGATCACGTGATCGAGGCCGATGCGCTCGCCCCACTCCAGCGGGCCGGACGGGTAGTTCGTGCCCAGCCGCATGGCCGTGTCGATCGCCTCTGGCGTGCCGACCCCGTCCGCGACCGCCGAAGCCGCCTCGTTGACGATCGTCGCCAGCACGCGTGCGGCAATCTGCTGCTCGCTCAGCACCGGGACGCGCGGGCCTTCGGGGCGACGCGCGATGCCGCTCCAGACGAGGCCGCGGGCACCATCGGGTCCGTACTCGTAGAAGCCTCCACCCTGCTTGCGGCCGAGCCGGCCAGCGTCGACCAGCATCCGCTGCAGCGGGTGGGGCCGGTAGCGCACATCGAAGAAGAGCTGCTCGTACACGCTCTGGCTGACGGCGAAGTTCACGTCCAGGCCGATGGCGTCCACGAGCTCGAACGGTCCCATCCGAAAGCCGATGGCACGCATCGCGGCATCCACCTCCGCCACGCCGGCCGAGCCTTCCCCCACGATCCGCAGCGCCTCCAGGTAGAACGGGCGCGCCACCCGGTTGACGATGAATCCGGGCGTGTCAGATGCCCGCACCGCGGTCTTGCCGAGACGGGCCGCGAGCTGCACCGCACGGTCGCAGGCGGCGGGATCGGTGCGCGGGCCGGCGATCACCTCCACCAGCGCCATGAGCGCGACCGGGTTGAAGAAGTGCATGCCGAGCACGCGCTCCGGGTGCGCCGTAGCCGCCGCGATGCGCGCGACCGAGAGGCTGCTGGTATTCGTGGCGAGCAGCGTGGCCGGGCTTGCCGCGGCGTCCAGCAGACGGAACGCCTCCTGCTTCAGGGACAGCTCCTCGGGGATCGCCTCGATCACGAAGTCGGCATCGGCGAGCTGCTCGATGCGGTCGCGCGGCTCGATGCGTCCCAGCACCGCCTGGCGATCGTCGGCACTCAGCTGCCCCTTTTCGACCCGCTTGTCCAGGAATCCGCCGATTCGCTGTCGCGCCCGCTCGACGGCGCCAGGCAGCGGATCGTGGAGCAGTACCGGGAGGCCGGCCTCGGCCGCAACCTGGGCGATGCCGGCGCCCATCGTTCCGCTGCCGAGCACCCCGATCCGCTCGATGCCCACGACGCGGTCACTTGCCAAGGAAGCGCGGCTCCCGTTTCTCGGCGAACGCGGCCAGGCCCTCGGCGTGGTCCTCCGTGCGGCCGGCCAGCTCCTGCAGCGCTGCCTCGAGGCCAAGTGCCGCCTCGAGATCGGCGTCCTCCGCGGCATTGATCAGCCGCTTGGCGTAGGCGATCGCGCGGGTGGGCGAGGCCGCCAGTCGCGCCGCGGCCTCGCGCGTTGCCGACTGCAGGTCGGCGGGCGGGAGCACGCTGTTCACGAGCCCGGCATTCAGCGCTTCCGCAGAGGACAGTGGCTCTCCCGTGAAGATCAGCTGGGCCGCGCGGTGCCGTCCCAGCGCACGAACGAGCACCCGCGTGGAGCCGGAGTCAGGCACCAGCCCGATCTTGACGAAGGCCTGGATGAAGCGTGCCTCCTCTGATGCGTAGACGAGGTCGCAGGCGAGCGCCAGGCTGACGCCCGCGCCGGCGGCAACGCCGTTGACGGCCGCGATCACCGGCTTCGGCAGGTCGCGTATGGCACGGATCAGCGGGTTGTACTCCAGCTCCAGCACCTCGCGGAAGCGCCGCTCGCCGTCCCCGCCGCGGAGGTCGGCTCCCGAGCAGAAGCCACGGCCCTCGCCGGTCAGGATGACGGCACGCACCGCATCGTCGCGGCCGTACGCCTTGAATGCCGCCAGGAGCTCGCGCCGCATCTCCGAGTTGAGCGAGTTGAGCGAGTCGGGGCGGTTGAGCGTGATCATGGCGACCCCATCGGCGAGGTCCAGCCGGATGGTGGTTGGCGCAGCGTCGTCGGCCATGGCGGCGATTCTAGCGAGCGCCATGCCCGTAACTCGTAGGAAGAAGACCCGGAGCATCACCATCAATGGCACCTTGACTGGTGATGGTGAGTTGCCTACCATCGGCTGTGACAATCAGGTGCAGAGGAGCAACGCGTGGACCGAGCTGGCGTCGAACGCTGGATCGAAGCCTACCGCAAGGCCTGGACGACCGATGCGACCGAGGACATCGAGGCCCTCTTCACCGAGGACGTCACCTACTCTCCGTACCCGTGGCCGCGCGAGCAGAACCGGTGGCGCGGGCGCGACGCCGTGGTGCGCAAGTGGCAGGGGCACGGCGACTCGCAAGTCGGCTGGCGCTTCGAGCACGACATCCTGGCGGTCGAGGACGACACGGCCGTGATCCAGGGCTGGACCGCGTACGACCGGGGTGAGGGCGAGCCCTGGGAAGAGGCATTCGCGAATATCTGGCTGGTCCGTTTTGCTGACGACGGCCGCGCCCGCGAATTCGCCGAGTGGTGGGTCCAGAAGCCGACCAAGGACGAGGGTTAGGCCAGGGCCTCGCCACCACCCTCCGCCAGCGCTGCGGCGACCTCCCGCCGATTCCGATCCCACTCGTCCGTCGGCACCTTCGGCAGCAGGTCGTCCCACACCGCCAGCATGGCGCCACGCAGCTGCCACATGCCTTTGGGTCGTGCGAGGAACCAGATGTGGAAGTGCTCTGAGCCGTCGCCCCAGCGGTTGACGTGGACGCGGCCGACATCCTCGAGGCGGCTGATCGCCTGGGCCACACGCTGGATCATCGATCCAAGCTCGCCCGCCAGCTCGGGCGGGAGCGACTCCAGGTCGTGATGCGCACGACTCAGCAGGACGACGACGAGCGGCAGGCCAGTTGGTTCGGAAGGCACGCGCACCAGCCAGTGCTCGTCCATCCAGGCATCCAGGGCCGGCGCGGCCTCACAGTTGCGGCAGTCGACGCCACGCTCGCCGCGACGTTCGGGCTCGGGGATGATCGGCGGCTCAAGGGGACGCGTCTCCGTCTGCACGTCGAACGGCCATAGCTCACTGTCCATCAACGGGCCGGTCGACAGGCGCTCGCCGATGGGCAGCCGCCTCAGGTAGTCGCTCATCTCGCCTCCGATCGCAGCAGCAGCTCAGTGCGGCCGGACTCTGTGAACCCCATGGACCGATACAGCGAGTGGGCGGCTGTTCGCCCCCGGCCGGACTCCAGGCTCAGCTGGCTGGCGCCGGCGGCATGAGCGCGGGTGAGCGCATCCGCCACCAGGGCGCGAGCTATCCCACGACGCCGCGCGCGCTCGGCCACGACGAGGTCCGGCAGCCACGCGTGCGTCTCGTGAGCCCAAAACGGTTTCTGCCACTCGACGGTGCAAACGCCAACCGCGTCGCCATCGAGCTCCGCGATGGTCGAGGCGGCCGA
>DASSCW010000085.1:0-2239 GCA_035697465.1 Candidatus Limnocylindria bacterium
GATCTGAGGTCGAGGGTGCTGGCTGCCGTGGACGGCGGCAGCCCGGCCAAGGCGGCGGCGCAACTGTTCCAGGTCAGTGTCTCCTACATCTACAAGGCGCTTGGCCGGCGCAGCGCCACCGGCGAGACCGAGGCGCGAGCGCAGCGCAACCAGCAGACACTCAAGCTGGCCGCGCATCACGACGCGATCGCGGCCGAGGTGGCGCGCCGGCCGGACGTCACCCTGGAGGAGCTGCGCGCCTGGCTGCTGGCGACCCACGAGGTCAAGGCCAGCCTCGGCCTGATGCACAAGACGCTGGCCCGGCTCGGCCTGACGCTCAAAAAAAGTCGGGGCGGGCCGAGGAGCAGGACCGGGCGGACATCGCCGAGCTGCGCACCGCCTGGCGGGCCGAGCAAGGCGCCATGAGCCCGGCGAGCTTGATCTTCGTCGACGAGACCGGGGTCGCAACCAACATGGCACGGCGCTACGGCCGCAGCCCACGCGGCCTGCGCCTGGACGGCCCGATCCCCCACGGTCACTGGAAAAGCACCACCTTCGTCGGCGGTCTGACCGCCAGGGGCTTCGTCGCCCCCTATGTCCTCGACGGCGCACATGAACGGGGACATCTTCAAGGCGTGGGTCGAGCAGATGCTGGCCCCGGAACTGCGGCCGGGCGACATCGTCATCATGGACAACCTCGCCGCACACAAAGTCGACGGCATCCGAAAGGCGATCGAGGCGCGCGGTGCCGAGCTACGCTACCTGCCGCCCTATTCCCCCGACCTCAACCCGATCGAGCAGGCCTTCGCCAAGCTCAAGGCCCTCTTGCGCAAGGCGGCCGAACGCACCGTCGACGGCCTGTGGAACGCCATCGGCAAGCTCCTCGACCTGTTCCCACCGGCCGAATGCGCCAACTACCTCACCAACGCCGGCTATCCACGCTCAGCATGAAAATGCTCTAGTGTCTTAGATCAGAAGTTCGTTGTACACTCCTCGCGACGGTTTGAGGAGAGCAGCATGGGCAGTCCGCGGCTGAAGGCGTTGGAGCTGGGTGAGGCGGAGCGGGCGGCGTTGGAGGCGCTGGCAGCGCGGCGGCGGACGGCGCAAGGGTTGGCGCTGCGGGCGCGGATCGTGCTGGCCTGCGCCGAGGCGGGCAGCCCGCGGCTGGTCGGCGCGCGGCTCGCGGTCCATCCCGCTACGGTGCGCAAATGGCGGCATCGCTTCGCCCTGAACCGGTTGGAAGGGCTGCGCGACGAGCCGCGCTCGGGCGCACCACGCAAGATCGGCGACGAGCGGATCGAGGCGGTGATCAGCCGGACCCTCGAGAGCCTGCCGGCCGACGGCACGCATTGGAGCTCGCGCGGGATGGCCAGGGCGAGCGGCCTGTCCACCGCCACGGTGCAGCGGATCTGGCGGGCCTTCGGCCTGCAGCCGCACCGGGTCGCGACCTTCAAGCTCTCGACCGACCCCGACTTCGTCGCCAAGGTGCGCGACGTGGTGGGGCTGTACATGGCCCCGCCGGATCGGGCGCTGGTCCTGTGCGTCGACGAGAAGTCGCAGATCCAGGCGCTCGACCGCACCCAGCCGCTGCTGCCGATGCGCCCAGGCCAAGTCGAGCGTCGGTCGCACGACTACCGACGTCACGGCACGACCTCGCTGTTCGCGGCGCTCGATGTCGCCACCGGGCGGGTCATCGGCAAATGCTTCGCCAGGCACCGGGCCGCCGAGTTCCGTCGCTTCCTCGACGAGGTCGAGGCGCATGTCCCATCCGATGTCGACGTCCACCTCGTCATGGACAACTACGCCACCCACAAGGCACCGACCGTCCGCAACTGGCTGCTCAAGCGGCCGCATTGGCACGTCCACCACACGCCGACCAGCGCGTCCTGGCTCAACCAGGTGGAACGGTTCTTCGCCCTGCTGACCGATCGGCAGATCCGCCGCGGCGTCCATCGCAGCCTCGCCTCGCTGCACGCCGCGATCACCCTATTCATCGACCAGCACAACGCCGACCCAAAGCCGTTCCGCTGGACCAAATCCGCCGACGACATCCTGGCCAGCATCGAGCGCTTCTGCCACCGCGTCACACCACCAGAACCTGACCAGCGAACTTCTGATCCATGACACTAGGTCGACTGGTTCGTCCTCCGCCCAGACCAGCGGCTGCTCGGCCGGCGGGCGGGCCACTCAGCGGATCGCCTGCAGCTTGTCGTAGGTGGCCTGATCCCAGGTCGCGGCTGGGCCTTTGTGCAGCTTGATG
>DASSCW010000086.1:0-3147 GCA_035697465.1 Candidatus Limnocylindria bacterium
GCCGGCCGTTCGACGGTGGCCGGCGCGCCGGCAGCGATCAGGCGCTGTCCACAGTTCTGGCAGAAGGCGATGCCCGGCCGGTTCTCCGTCCCGCAGCGGGGGCAGCGGGTGCTCTCGCCCGGTTCGGTGGTGGCCGGGACGCTGTGGGCCGCGACCACGGCGCCGGCTTCGGTCGCGACGGCATCGGCGCTTCCTTCGTAGGCCTCGACCTCGGGCGGCGGAGGCCCCGACTCCGCGGCAAGCACCTCATCGTCAGGCTCCGCCATCGGCGGCATCGGCGCAGCAACTTCGTCCGTCGCGAACGTGTCGGCGCCATCAGGCTCTTCGGGGGGCTGGGTGGTGTCCTGCTGTGACGGCGCGCGGTCGTGGGACGGCCAGGACGCGGTCTCGAACTCGTCGGCAGCCTCGGCTGTTTCGGCGTCGGCTGAATCCGCCTCGTCGCCGACGTCAGGTGGAGGTGGCTGGGACGGATCGTCCGGGGGCAGGTCGCGTTCGTCCCGCTCGTCGTTCTGCATCGGGCGTTCAGCCTCCATCCGGGCCGGGTGCGACGCTGAGCATCATAGCCGACGTTCGGCGGCCGCTGGCTGCTGCGTGAGCCAGCGGTCGAGCGATCGCAGGATGCGCAGGCCATCGGTTCCGCCTACCTCGTCCTCCGACGCTCGTTCGGGGTGCGGCATCAGGCCAAGGACGTTACCGCGCTCGTTGACGATGCCGGCGATGCCGCGCAGCGACCCATTCGGGTTGGCATCTGCCGAGGCGATTCCGCTCGAGTCCGTGTAGCGCAGGACAACCCGGCCGGAGGCCTCCAAGGCGTCGAGCGTCGCCTCGTCCGCGTAGTAGCGACCCTCGCCGTGCGATATCGGCAAGCGGATCAGGTCGCCGGGCTTGACTTCGTCGCCGCCCAGCCAGGGGTCGACGGCCCGCTCGACCCGCAGCCATTGCCAATCGCAGCGGAACTGCAGGTGATCGTTCCGCATCAGCGCACCCGGCAGCATGCCGGCCTCGCACAGGATCTGGAAGCCATTGCACGAGCCGATGACCGGACCACCAAGCTCCGCGAATGAGTGGACGGCCGCCATGATCGGTGAGAAGCGCGCGATGGCGCCGGTGCGCAAGTGGTCCCCGTGCGCGAAGCCACCGGGCAGCACGACCGCATCGGCATCACCCAGGTCGGACTCCGCGTGCCAGACGGTTCGCGCCTGCCAGCCGAGCAGTCCCGCCACGTGTACGAAGTCGCGCTCGCTCCATGTCCCCGGGAAGACGACAACCGCCAGCCGCAGTCCTGTGGCAACGGTCACGAGATCTCCCCGTCGACTGTCTCGCCCTCGGCGCGAAGCTCCCAGTCGGCGCTCTCCATGACCGGGTTCGCCAGCAGCCGGCGGCACATGCCTGCCACGTTCGCCTCCGCGTCCGCGTGGTCCGCCGCCGTGAAGGTGACACGCAGCAGCTTGCCGGATCGCACCTCCTCGACGGAGGTATAGCCGAGCGACTGCAGCCCGCCGGCGATCGTCTGACCCTCCGGGTCGGCGATCCCGGGTCGCAATCGGACGTGCACCTCCGCCAGCCAGCGCACTAGGCCGATGTCTCCGCGGGACGCCACGGGGTGCCGGTGAGCCGCTCGTAGGCGGTCACGTAGCGCTCCCGGGTGCCCTGGATCACGTCATCCGGCAGGGTTGGCGCGGGCGGCTCCTTGTTCCAGCCCGAACTGGAGACGAAGTCGCGAACGTACTGCTTGTCGAAGCTCGGCGGCGACGCACCCGGCCGGTACTGCGCGATGTCCCAGAAGCGGCTGCTGTCCGGTGTCAGCACCTCGTCGATGAGTGCCACCTGCCCGTCGATCCATCCGAACTCGAACTTCGTGTCGGCCAGGATCAGGCCAACCGTCGCGGCCCGCTCCGCGCCCGCGCGATAGAGGGCCAGCGACCGCTCCTCCAGCTCCCTGGCGAGATCGGCACCGACCATCTCGGCCAGCTGCGCGCGGGTGATGTTCTCGTCGTGACCGACCTCCGCCTTGGTCGATGGGGTGAATATCGGCTCCGGCAACCGGTCCGCCTCCTGCAATCCGCTCGGCAGGGCGTGTCCGCCAACCGCACCGCCGCGGCGGTACTCCGCCCAGCCCGATCCCGCCAGGTACCCCCGCACCACGCACTCGGCGTCGATGCGCTTGGCTCGTCGGACGAGCATCGCCCGGTCCGCGAGGTCCGGATCGTCGGCAACGCCCGGCAGGTCGGCGGGATTCGCGGAAAGGAAGTGGGTCGGACCAAGGTCCCCCAGCACGCCGAACCACCACGCCGAAAGGCCAGTGAGCACGCGTCCCTTGTCGGGGATCGGCTGGTCGAACACCACGTCGAACGCGGAGAGCCGATCGGAGGCCACCAGCAGCAGCCGCTCCTCGTCGACCTGGTAAGTCTCCCGCACCTTGCCCCTGTGAATCAATGGCAGACCGGCGATCTCGCTCCTGAGCAGGGTCACGAATGTCCTCCGACTAGTCGGTTTCTTCCGGGTAGGTGTCCGCGTCGAATTGGCCACGGCCCTGACGTTTCTTGAGCCGCGCCTCGACACGGTCGAGCAGCTCCAGGGTCACCACGACCAGCACGGCGCCGCCGACCGCAATGACGTACAGCCCGGCTCCTGCCGCCATGCCGATGGCGGCCACCGACCACAGGGACGCAGCCGTGGTCAGGCCACGAACTGCGCCGCGGTAGTGCAGGATCGCGCCGCCGCCGAGGAAGCCGACGCCGGTCACGATCTGCGCCGCGATCCGGGTCGGGTCGGATACGGGGCCGATGAAGGCGAACGCCGACACGACGGTGAAGATGGCCGAGCCGAGGCCGACCAGCGCGTGGGTGCGGAAGCCGGCCGGCATGCGGTGGAGCTCCCGCTCAAGCCCCACTGCCGCACCCAGCACGAGCGCAACCACGAGCCGCAGGAGCGGCTCGAGCTGGGAGTTCAGATCGGGAACGTCGGTCAATGCGCCTCTCCCCTGCGGCCGCGCGCCAGCTCCATCGCCCACCACGCGGAGACCACCACGTGCAGCGCACCGGCGACCAGCAGCAGGGCCAACCAGATCGCCACGAAGCCTAGCAGCAGCAGGAGCGTGGAGGGGTTCGCAACGCGCCCGTCGGACAGGGCCATTGCGATCGGGGC
>DASSCW010000087.1:0-3112 GCA_035697465.1 Candidatus Limnocylindria bacterium
CCGGAGGGCTTGCTGGCGACCATCGAGCGGCCGGGCGGGATCATCGCGCAGCTCCAGCAGTTCATCGATGCGTCGATCGTGGCGCGCCAATCGGACGAGATCGTCGTGCCCGCCACGGAGATCTCGCTCGCGCCGCAAGTCGCGCAGCCGCTCGAGTGAAGCTACCCTCGTCATGACACCTGCCGTCCCACGCCGCATGGGGTTGCCATGAACGAGCTCGTTGAACTCGCCCTCGACGCCGCCCAGCGGGCCGGCGCCGGCTATGCCGACGTCCGTGTCACGGAGCGTGAATCCGAGTCGCTGACGGTGAAGAACGGCGCCCTCGAGGCTGCGTCGTCCAACCTCTCGACCGGCTTTGGCGTGCGCGTCCTGGTGAATGGGGCGTGGGGCTTCTCCGGGTCAGCGGTGATGACCCGTGCCGAGGTGGAGCGCGTCACGCGCGAGGCGATCGAGATTGCCCGCGCCAGCGGGATGGCGGCCGGCGAGCCGGTCGTCCTCGACGACACGCCGCCGCAGACGGACCGCTACCAGACGCCGGTCGGCGAGGATCCGTTCAAGGTCTCCATTGACGACAAGCTCGGCCTCCTGTTCGAGGCGGATGCCGCCATGGCGGCCGTGCCGGGCGTCACCGTCCGCGAGGGCACCATCGAGGGAGCCTGCGAGCGAAAGACGTTCGCGTCCAGCGAGGGCGCGCTGATCGAGCAGGAGCTGACCGAGGCGGGTGCCGGCATCGAGGCGACGGCCGTCAACGAGCACGAGTCGCAGGTGCGCAGCTGGCCGAACTCGGCCGGTGGCCAGCACGTGACGGGTGGCTTCGAGGCCGTGCGTGCCATGGACCTGGCCGGCAACGCGCAGCGCATCGCGGAGGAGGCGGTGGCGCTGCTGACCGCCGAAGACTGCCCGTCGGGTGAGATGACGGTGGTGATCGACTCATCCCAGATGGCGCTGCAGGTGCACGAGTCATGCGGTCACCCGATCGAGCTGGACCGGGTGCTGGGCATGGAGGCCAGCTTCGCCGGCACCTCGTTCCTGACCCTCGACAAGCTCGGCACCCTTCGATATGGCAGCGAGATCGTGAACATCGACGCCGATGCCACCGCCCCTGGCGGCCTCGGCACCTTCGGCTACGACGACGAGGGGGTCCCGGCCCAGAACGTGCCGATCGTGTCGGCCGGCCAGTTCGTCGGCTACCTCACCAGCCGCGAGACGGCGCCGATCATCGGGCGCCGCAGCATGGGCAGCAGCCGTGCCTCCGGCTGGAACGTGATCCCGCTGATTCGCATGACGAACGTCAACCTGCGGCCCGGGAACGCAGGATCGCTCGAGGACCTCATCGCCGATACCGACGACGGGATCTTCTTCAGCACCAATCGGTCCTGGAGCATCGACGACCGGCGGCTGAACTTCCAGTTCGGGACGCAGGCCGGCTGGCGCATCCGCAATGGCAAGCTGGCCGAGATGATCAAGAACCCGACCTACACCGGCATCACGCCCGAATTCTGGGGCAGCTGCGACGCGATCTGCGGACCGGATGAGTGGCGGCTCTGGGGGGTGCCGAACTGCGGCAAAGGTGAGCCGATGCAGACGCATCGTGTCGGCCACGGCGCCGCGCCGACGCGTTTCAGGAACGTGAGGGTTGGGGTGGGGAAGTGGTAGCCACCCACGTCGACCGTCGCGCTGCGCCGGAGGAGGCGCTGGACCTGGCCCTGAGCCTGGTCCGTGGCGATGCGGAGGCCCTGTACCTCGCTCGCGATGCGGCGCTCACCCGCTTCGCGGCCTCGCGCATTCACCAGAACGTCTCGGAGCACGATGCGAGCCTGCGCGTGCGGGTCGTGGACGGCGGCCGCACCGGCGTCGCGAGCACGAACCGCCTCGATGACCAGGGCATCGCCGAGGTCGTATCGCGTGCGACCGAGATCTGCCGGCGGTCGGCGCCCAACCCGGAGCTCACGCCGTTGGCCCCTGCCGACAGCGGATGCGGGGAGAGCGACCTCGGGTTCGTGCAGGCCACGGCCGATGCCGAGCCGGAGCGTCGCGCGGAGGGAGCGCGCGCGGTGATTGGCGCCGCCCAGGCGGACGACCTCATCGCCAGCGGCGCCTTCTCGACCGAGGCATCCACGATCGCGATCGCCAACACCAACGGGCTGCGCTCCCGGCACACCACCACCCAGGCCAAGCTGCTGACCGTGATGACCGGCGCCGACCGCGCCTCCGGCTATGCGCAGGCGATCAGCACGGACATCGGCGCCATCGACGCGGTGGCAGTCGGCGCCGAAGCCGCTGACAAGGCCGCTCGCTCAGTGGGCGCCACGGACCTGGAACCGGGCGATTACGACGTGATCCTGGAGGAGTACGCGGTCCAGACGATTCTCGAATACCTGTCGTACGACGGCTTCTCGGCCCTGGCGGTCGAGGAAGGCCGTTCGTTCATGGACATCGGGTCCCAGATCATGGGGTCGAATGTCAGCATCTGGGACGACGGCGCCGATCCGAGCGGCCTGCCATCGGCAGCGGACTTCGAGGGCGTCGCGAAGCAGCGGGTTGACCTGGTGGTGGACGGCGTGGCGAACGCGTTGGTTCATGACTCGGCCACCGCCCGACGTGCCGGCATCCCCTCGACGGGTCATGCCCTGCCGGCCCCAAACACGTTCGGACCGCTGGCATGGAACCTGTTCATGGCTCCCGGCTCGAGCTCGAAGGAAACGATGCTGGCCTCCATCGAGCGCGGGCTGTGGGTGACCCGCTTCCATTACGTGAACATCGTCCATCCCCGCAAGGGCGTCCTGACCGGCATGACCAAGGACGGGACGTTCCTGATCGAGAACGGGCGTATCGTGCGGCCGGTCCGCAACCTTCGCTTCACTGAGGAGATCCCAGCCGCCTTCAGCCGGATCGAGGCCATCGGCGCCGACACGAAGATGGTCGGCGCGGAGTACAGCGGCATCAACGCGCGCGTCCCGGCCCTCCGCATCGGCGGCTTCGCCTTCACCGGGGCGACCGCCGCGGAGCCCGGGACCTGACGTTGGCAGCGGTCGAGCTGCGCCTCGGCGACCTCATCCGGCTGCGCAAGGCGCATCCGTGCGGGGGGCGCGACTGGCGCGTGCAGCGCCGG
>DASSCW010000088.1:0-6037 GCA_035697465.1 Candidatus Limnocylindria bacterium
GACCGGCTGGCGCGGGTAGTGACCGGCGGCGAACCACAGGACGATCAGCTCGCCGCCGGAATGCTCCAGGCGCTCATCAACCTGCCGTCGCTCGAGGTGCCTCCCGCCGAGCTGCTGCTGGTGGTGCTGGTCGGATACATCCTGCTCATCGGCCCGATCAGCTACCTCGTCCTTCGCCGCCTCGACCGCCGCGAGTGGGCGTGGGTCACCGCACCCCTGCTGGTCGCCGTCTTCTCGGTCGGCACCTACGGCCTGGGCTCCTCGATGAAGGGCAGCGACATCATCGTCAACGAGATTGCCGTCGTGCGGACCACAGTCGACGGGACGGCGGCATCGGTCTCGAGCTTCGCGGGCGTCTTCTCGCCCACCCGGGCCAGCTACGACCTCACTGTCCGCGGTGACGCGCTCTTCTCCGGCCTGCGCAGCCAGTTCGTGGACGGGGAGGCGACCACGCCGCTCCTGTACGCAACCGAGCAAGGCGACCCCTCGCACCTGCGGGGGCTCGCGGTCAGCGTCTTCGGGCTAGAAGCGGTCCGCGCCGAGACGGTGATCGAGTACACGCCGGACCTGGTCGTCGATTGGTCGTTCGCGCCGGATTCCATCGAGGGCCGCGTCACGAACCAGGGCGAGGCAGTGGTCGAGGACGTGGCTGTGGTCAGCCCGAGCGGCGGCATCATGGTGGGCACGCTGGAGCCTGGCGCAAGCGAGTCCTTCTCGATGACCATCCGGAACCTGGGTGGCTCGGCGGCCTCGGAGCAGATCTATGGCTTCTCGTCAGGCGGTTTCGGCTCAGCGGCTGAACGTCGGATCCAGGCGCGGCGCCAGGTTATCGACGCACTGGTGGGGTACAACAACGGCGGGTGGCCGGGACGGGTGGGCGGCATGAGTGGGATCGACCGTGGCCCGTTCGTCATCGGCTGGCAGGTTGATGCCTCGCCGATGCCGATCGAGATCGACGGTCACACGGCGCAGCGTTACGCGCAGGCCGTCGAGGTGCTGTCCGGCAACCCGCGATTTGGCCCCGGGCCGGTACGGGTCGAGCCGGCCCAGATGGCGATGGCGATGGTGTCAAACGCCGGCACCGTGAGCGAGCCGGAGCCCGGCTGGGTGAATATCGGCGAAGGCGAGGCGGTCTTCCAGATCAGCCTGCCGCTCGAGGCCACCGGCATCGTCCCCAGCGAGATCGAGCTCATCGCGGGTGGCGATCCAGGGATCATCTTCTACAACCAGGGCAACATGAACTCCACGCTGCCGAACGGCTACCGCCTGTCGGTGTTCGACCGCGTCGCAGGTGAGTGGATCGACGTGGGCGACCTCTCCTTGCGCAGCCACTTCACGGTCGACCAGCCGAGCCGCATCCTCGACCACGGTGATCGGATCCTGGTGCGCGTCACGGGCAGCGGCGTCCCGGACGACTTCGGGGCGGTCTCCGTGTTCGTTGGCGCGGGTGTCGAGGGAGTGATCTGACCGATGGCTCCCGTCGTCGAAACGCGTGCGCTCGTCAAGCGGTATGACCAGGACCTGGCGGTGGCTGGAGTCGACCTGGTGGTCGAAGCCGGGGAGATCTACGGGCTGGTGGGTCCCAACGGGGCGGGCAAGACGACGATCATGCGCATCCTGGCGACACTGCTGGCGCCGACGGCGGGCGACGTGCGTGTCTGCGGGATCGACGCGATGGCCGAGCCGGTCGAGGTGCGGCGACGCATCGGCTACATGCCCGACTTCTACGGCGTCTACGACGACCTCCGTTCGTGGGAGTACCTCGACTTCTTCGCGCGCTGCTACGGAGTCTCGGCCGCGAAGCGGGCGACCATGACAAGTGAGCTGCTCGAGATCGTCGGCCTCACCGACAAGCGTGACGCGTACGTTGAGTCGCTGTCGCGCGGCATGCGCCAGCGCCTATGCCTGGCCCACACCCTGGTGCACGACCCGGAGCTCTTGATCCTCGATGAGCCGGCGTCCGGGCTCGACCCGCGCGCGCGGGTGGAAGTGCGCGAGATCCTGCGCACCCTGCGCGACATGGGCAAGACGATCCTGGTCAGCAGCCACATCCTTCCCGAGCTCGGCGAGCTGTGCACGGCCGTCGGCATCATCGATCGGGGCCGGCTGCTGCGCTCCGGACGCATCGACGAGATCGAGCGCTCGCTGCGCGCGAGCGCCATGCTCCGCATCGACCTCGTGACCGATGCCGAGGCAGCGATCGCCTGGCTCGGAACCGATTCACGGGCCGGGGACGTCCTGCAGAGTGAGCGTTCGGACGGCATCACGCGGCTCGAGCTCTCGTTCGATGGAGGGGCCGATGCCCAGGCCGAGCTGCTGCGACGCATGGTCGAGGCAGGGCACGGGGTGTCCGGCTTCAGCCAGGCGACCAGCGGACTCGAGGAGATCTTCCTGCAGGTGACCGGAAACCAGGAGGAGACGGCGGCATGACGGCCACGGCAGCGCAGCCGATGCCTCGCCGGCCATCCGCCGCGCGCGAATTCCTCTCCACCGTGGCCACGGTCATGGCCATGGAGGTTCGCGGCCGCTTCCGGCGCCGCCGGGCGTTCGTGGTCCTCACCCTCTACCTCGCTGTGCTGGCGCTGATCGCCTACGGCGCCTACGCGGTCGAGGCGCCAAGGGCTCGCGAGGCGGCCGAGCTCGGCAGCTTCTTCGACACGATCGGCACGCCGAACGCGTCGGCGCGCGTCGGACAGGCGATCTTCACCGTCCTGTCGCTCTTCCAGCTGCTGCTCGTCTGCTTCATCGCACCGGCTTTCACCGCCGGGGCGATCAGCCTCGAGCGCGAGAAGCTGACGCTCGACATGCTCGTCGTCACGCCGATGCGGCCCGGTGGCCTGGTCGTCGGCAAGCTGCTGTCCGCACTCGCCTTCGTGATCCTGATGCTCTTGGCTGGCATTCCCATCTCGGCCCTGGTGCTGATGTATGGCGGCGTCTCGGCCGATGACGTCGTGCGCCAGCAGGTGGTGCTCTTCGTCGCCGCGATCAGCTGTGGGGTGATCGGCCTCTTCTGGTCGACCCTGCTCAAGCGCACGCAGACCGCCACCGTCCTGACCTACACCACGTTGATCGTGCTCACCATCGGGTCGCTCCTGGTCTGGCGCTTCTGGTCCGCGTCCGCCACGTACTCGGGGGAAAACACCTTTGGCGAGGTGCGGACGGCGCCCGAGGCCCTGCTCTACGCCAACCCGGCCGTGGCGATGATCGAGATCCTGGCCAACACCGAGCTGGACTACGGCGACTTCAGCGAGATCCTCGACCAGCTGCGCGGTTCAGGCGGGAGCGTCATCTGCGAGGGTGACGTCTGCTTCCCAACTGAGCCTCGCGACGGCGTCAACGCTGTTCCGGGCGGCGGGGCAGCGGAGGAGGACGTCTTCAGCCGCCCGCCGGTTAAGGCCGACTTCGATCTGCTCGCAGTTCCGCCCGTCACCGCGGATGACGAGCTCGTATCGAATCACTTCTGGCCGCGCATCACCATCACGCTGGCCGGCCTCTCACTCATCCTGACGCTCGTCTCGATGCGGCTGGTCGTGCCGGCCGGCATGCGCTGGCGGGTCCGGCGACGAAGCAACCCAGATCAGCCCGGCGACCCCAGTCCCATCATCGAGGAGCCCGCACCATGAACGATCGAGAGCTCGGACGCGCCCTGGCGGCACGCCTCGGGTCGGAGAGCCTCGCCCGCCTGCGGGCGCTGCGCCGCCGCCTGTGGCTCAGCCGGGCCGTCCGCTACGGGGTCGTGACGCTTGCCGCCGTGGCCGGCGCGCTGGCATTGGTGCAGCTGGCGGCTCGCAGCGTCGCCCTGGAGTGGGCCGCGGCCATGATGCTTGGCCTGGCAGCCATCGGCCTCGTCACCTGGGTCGTGGCGACCTGGCGCGCCCGTCCGTCGCTCCGTGCGGCTGCACGACGATCCGACGAGGAGCTCGCGCTGCGCGAGCGGCTCGGCACGGCGGCCGAGATCGTGACGCGCCCGTCGAATGACGATCGACCGGCCGACGAGGTGGATCTCGAGGAGCGTCAGCTGGCCGACACGCGCATCCGGCTCGCCGAGACGAACATGCGCGGCGCCTTCCGTCCGCGTCTCGAGCGGCGGCCGGCGATCCTTGGTGTCGCGGCGCTCGCCCTTCTGCTGGTCCTCACCGTATGGCCCAATCCACAGAACGATGTGCTTCGCGACCGCGATGCGGCACGTGACGCCAGCCGTGACGTCGCCGACCGCGTCGAGGATGTTGCCGACGAGATCGAGCGCAATGGCGCCGACGATCCGCGCCGGGACGAGCTCATCGAGCAGCTCCGTCGCCTCGCCCGCCAGCTCCGCGAGGACGGGGCAGATCGGCAAGAGGTGCTGGCCAAGATCGGGTCCGTCCAGGAGCAGCTGGCCAGGCTTTCGGATCCGCAGGCGGCCGCCAAGGACGCGGCGCTCACCCAGCTCGCCCGACAGATCTCACGGGCCGCGACCGGCGACGAGGATGCGAACGAGGACGGCGATCCGGAGCAGGCGGCAAAGGACCTCGAGAATCTCAAGGAGCAGGCGGCCAGCATGAGCGGATCGCAGGCTGCGGCCCGTGCCGAGCAGCTGCGTCGCGCCGCCCAGGGCGCCGCGGCCGCGCATCCGGAGCTTGCCAGCCAGTTGGCCAAGGCCGCCGACGCCCTCGAGAGGGCCGCCCGCACCGGCAACCAGGAGGACGAGCAGGCAGCACGCGACGCGCTGCAGGATGCCGCCGATGCGCTGCGGAGATCCAACAACGATCGCCAGCTGCAGCGTGACGTGGCGCGGAGCCAATCCGCGCTGCAGGACGGAGCGCGGCAGGTCGCACGGGCGGGACAGCCGCAGCCGGGGTCATCGGGCCAACCAGGATCCTCGGGACAGCCAGGGTCGAGCGGGCAACCAGGGTCATCCGGCCAGCCAGGATCTTCCGGACAGCCGGGATCTTCCGGCCAGCCCGGCGCATCTGGTCAGCCAGGCGGGCAGCCGGGTGGTCAGCCGGGTGGACAGCCCGGCGGGCAGCCCGGCGGACAGCCAGGTGGACAGCCCGGCACCGGCGGGCAGCTGGGCAGCGGAGGCGGCACGACCGTCCGTCGCATTCCCGGCGGCGGCCTCCGGACGGGCGGCTTCGACGGGCCGACCCAGGGCAACAAGGACTTCGACGTGAGCGGCCTGGACGATGTCTTCACGCCGTGGAACCGCATCGGCCGACCAGGCGATCCGAGCTTCATCGCCGGACAGGGCGGCGACGGCGGACCCGACCAGAGCGGCAGCGGGAGCGGCGTCGGATTCGACAACGACGCGCTGGTCCCGTACCGGACCGTCTTCAACCTGTTCAGCGACTTCGCCAACTTCCAGCTCGACCGGCAGCAGGTGCCGATCACGCTGAAGGACCTGGTGCGCGACTACTTCACGCGGCTCGAGCCGACCGCCGACTGATCGAGGGACCGATGACCGAGCAGACCACATTCCAGGCGCCAGCACGGATCGAGCCCGAGCGCTTCGCCGAGCTGGCCACGTCGATCGAGACCGAGGTCGGGCGTTTCATCGTCGGCCAGAACCAACTCGTACGCCAGACGCTGATCAGCCTGCTCGCCGGCAGCCACGCGTTGCTGGAGGGGGTGCCCGGTCTTGGCAAGACGATGCTGGTGCGGACCATGTCCGAGGCGTTGGAGCTCGGCTTCAGCCGCATCCAGTTCACGCCCGACCTGATGCCGGCCGACATCGTGGGAACCAACATCATCGTCGAGGAGGAGGGCGAGCGGCGCTTCCGCTTCCAGCAGGGACCGATCTTCAGCAACCTGGTCCTGGCCGACGAGATCAACCGCGCCACGCCAAAGACGCAGAGCGCCCTGCTGGAGGCGATGCAGGAGCACCGCGTCACCGTCGCCAAGCAGCAGTACACCCTGTCGGAGCCGTTCTTCGTGCTCGCCACGCAGAACCCGCTCGAGATGGAGGGCACTTACCCCCTGCCGGAGGCACAGCTCGACCGCTTCTTCTTCAAGGTCGACGTCCCGTTCCCCTCCGAGGAGGAGCTGATCGCGATCATGGAGC
>DASSCW010000089.1:0-5522 GCA_035697465.1 Candidatus Limnocylindria bacterium
GGAAGGCGCGGTCAACGTCATCTTCCGCGAGCGGCTGGCCGAGGCCGCTGACCCGGATGCTGAGCGCGAGCGCCTGGTGGCGGAATACCAGGAGCGGCTCGCCAATCCGTATCTGGCTGCGGCGCGCGGTTACGTCGACGAAGTGATCCTGCCGTCGGAGACGCGCGCCCGCGTCGCCGACGCGCTGTCGCTGCTGGAGGGCAAGCGTCAGTCGCTACCGCCCAAGAAGCACGGCAACATCCCGCTGTAGCGCCAGCTGTCCGTGCGCAAAGACACCGGCGCGCAACCGGGTCCGATCCGGACCGTGCTGGTCGCCAACCGGGGCGAGATCGCCGTACGGATCATCAGGGCCTGCCGCGAAATGGGCATCGCCAGCGCCGCCGTCTACTCGGACGCGGACAGGCTGGCACCCCATGTGATCGCAGCCGACGCCGCCTATCGAATCGGCCCGGCTCCGGCGAGCCAGTCGTACCTGAACATCGAAGCTGTCCTGGCGGCCGCGAAGCGGGCGGGAGCCGATGCCATCCATCCCGGTTATGGCTTCCTCTCCGAGAACGCCCAGTTCAGTCGAGCAGCGCAGGACGCAGGATTGATCTGGATCGGTCCGCCATCGGCAACGCAGGAAGCGCTCGGCGACAAGCTGGCTGCTCGCCGCGCCGCAGGCGAGGCGGGCGTCCCGGTCGTGCCGGGGCTGCAGGTCGCCCTGCAGGACGACGATCTCGGAGCAGCCACTGCGGTCGGCTTCCCGGCCATGCTGAAGGCCGCCGCCGGCGGCGGCGGACGCGGGATGCGTCGCGTCGAAGAGGCGGGCGAGCTGCCCGCGGCGATGGCGGCCGCCCGGCGCGAGGCGACATCCGCCTTCGGCGACGGAACCCTCTACCTGGAGAGGCTGATCGCCCCCGCGCGCCACATCGAGGTGCAGCTGCTCGGTGATCGGGGAGGTGCCCTGGCATGCCTCGGCGAGCGGGACTGCAGCGTCCAGCGCCGGCACCAGAAGCTGGTTGAGGAGACCCCATCGCCGGCCGTCACGCCGGAGATCCGGGAGGCGCTCTTCGAGAGCGCCCGCCGCGTGGCCGGAACGGTCGAGTTCCACAACGCGGCGACGGTCGAGTTCCTCCTCGATCCAGAGGGCAACCACTACTTCCTCGAGATGAACACCCGGCTACAGGTCGAGCATGGAGTGACCGAGTTGGTGACCGGGCTGGACCTGGTGGCCTGGCAGATCCTCATCGCCGGGGGCGCCTCGCTGGACCGATCCGTCCTCGAGGCGACGCCGCGTGGCCAAGCCATCGAGGTCCGTGTCTACGCCGAGGATCCGTACGCCGGCTTCGCCCCCGTGACGGGCAGCGTGAGCTGCTGGCGACCATCGGATGGGCCCGGCGTCCGCATAGATCACGCCCTGGTCGAGGGTGTCCCGCTCGCCGTCGAGTACGACCCGTTGCTGGCGAAGCTGATGGTCCATGCAGCCGACCGACCAGCGGCCGTCCGGCGGCTTCGGCGGGCGCTCGACGAGACCCTCGTCGGCGGGCTCCAGACCGACCTGGGATTCCATCGGTGGCTCGTCGAGCAGCCGGAGTTCATCTCCGGCGACTACCACACCGGCCTCATCCCCCAGCGATGGGCAGAGGGGCCTGAGCCCTCGGCGGACGAGGCCGCGCTGGTCGCGCTGGCGGCGGCCGAGGCGCGTCGGTCCTCGGCTGGGGCGATGACGCCGCCGCCCGCGGCACGGGCCGGCGAGGGGGAGTGGGCTCGTCGGGCGCGCCAAGGGGCGCTCCGGCAATGAGCGCGCTGCGCACCACCGTGGCCGGCAGGGAGGTCGCCGCGGCGGAGGGCTGGCACCTCGAATGGCTCGACCGAGGCCGCGGTATCGCCCAGCTCTCCGACGGCAGCCGCAGCCTGCAGGTCCACGTGGAGGGGTCCGGCACCCGGTGGTTCGTGACCCTTGCCGGCCGCCGGCTGGAGGTGGTGGTCGAGTCCTGGCGGGAGCGGACGCTGGCGGAGGCGCAGCTGGCGGCGGCCGCCACGGCAGGACCGGTCGAGATCCGCGCCACGCTGCCCGGGCTGGTGGTCGCGGTCAATGTCGCGGTCGGCAGCGAGGTCGAGGAAGGGGAGCCGCTGGTCACCATCGAGGCCATGAAGATGCAGAACGAGGTGCGCGCCCCTCGGGCGGGAACGATCGGCCTCGTGGCCGTCAGTGCCGGCGCCGCAGTGGCTGCCGGGGTTGTCCTCCTCCGTCTCGACTGAACGCTGGGCCCCCATTGCGCGCCGGTACAATCGGCCGCGTGAGCCAGGCCGATCCGAAGCCCGCGCCAGACCATCGGTCCACCTCGGGCGTCGAGATCAAGCCGGTCTACGGCCCAGCGGAGCTGGCAGGGTTCGACCCGGAGGTCCAGCTGGGAGAGCCCGGAGCCTTCCCGTTCACCCGCGGCATCCATGCGTCCGGCTACCGGGGCCGCCTATGGACGATGCGCCAGTACGCCGGCTTCGGCTCCGCCGAGGAGACGAATCGCCGCTTCCACTATCTGCTGGAGCGGGGCCAGACCGGGCTCTCCGTCGCCTTCGATCTGCCGACCCAGATGGGCTACGACAGCGACTCACCCATGGCGGTCGGAGAGGTGGGACGCGTCGGTGTGCCGATCGACACCGTCGAGGACATGGAGATACTGCTTCGCGACGTGGATCTCGGTGCGGTCAGCACCAGCATGACGATCAACGCCACGGCGGCCATCCTGCTGACGCTCTACCAGGCGGTTGCCCGACGGCAGGGGACCGATGCAGCCCGGCTGAGGGGCACCATCCAGAACGACATCCTCAAGGAGTACATCGCCCGCGGCACGTACATCTTCCCGCCGGAGCCTTCCATGCGGCTGGTGACCGACACCTTCGCCTATTGTCGCACCGAGCTCCCTGCCTGGAACACGATCAGCATCAGCGGATACCACATGCGGGAGGCGGGCTCGACCGCCGCCCAGGAGGTGGCCTTCACCATCGCCGATGCGATCGCCTACACGGAAGCGGCCCTGGCCGCCGGCCTGGTCTTCGACGAGTTCGCGCCGCGGCTCTCCTTCTTCTTTGCCGCCCACAACGACCTGTTCGAGGAGGTGGCCAAGTTCCGGGCTGCCCGTCGCGCGTGGGCCCGCGTCGCGCGCGAGCGCTTCGGGGCAACGACACGCGAGAGCCAGGCGATGCGCTTCCACGTCCAGACCGGCGGCTCCACGCTCACCGCGCAGCAGCCGGACACGAACGTGGTGCGGACCACGATCCAGGCGCTGTCCGCAGTGCTTGGGGGCGCCCAGAGCCTGCACACCAACGCCCTGGATGAGGCTCTTGGCCTCCCGACCCCGGCGACCGCTCGCCTGGCGCTGCGAACACAACAAGTGTTGGCTCACGAGTCGGGCCTGACCGCGCCGGTGGACCCGCTCGGCGGCTCGTACTACCTCGAGTCGCTGACCGACGCGCTGGAGGAACGCGTGCACACTGAGCTTGCTGAGATCGACGCGCGCGGCGGCACCCTCGCGGCGCTCGCCGACGGCTACCAGCAGGGGGAGATCGCGCAGGCCGCGTATGAATTCCAGCGGGCGGTCGAAGCCGGATCGTCGGTTATCGTCGGCGTCAATGCCTATACGGACGGAGGGGAGGAGCAGCGTCCTGCGCCGCAGGCCATCGACGCAGATGCCGAGCAGCGCCAGATCGAGCGGACCCGGGCCGTCCGCAGCGGTCGCGACCAGGCGGCAGCGGATGCGGCGCTCATGGCGCTGACGGACGCCGCGCGGGGCACGGAGAACGTCTTGCCGCGCATCCTGGCCTGCGTCGAGGCTCGCGTCACGCTGGGGGAGATCAGCGACGGGCTGCGGTCCGCCTGGGGTGAGCACCGCCCGTGACCATCGGCGCCATCCATCACGTGGCGGTCGTGGTGCGCTCCATCGACGAGTCGCTGCCGCGTTACCGGGCGCTCTTCGGCTGGGAGCCAGAGGACGACCCGTTCGACTTCCCTCGGCAGGCTGTCCGCCTCTGCTTCCTATCGAGTGGGATGGGAGGTGCGCGGATCGAGCTCGTCCAGCCGGTTGACGAGGAGAGCGGCGTCGCGCGCTTCCTGGCGAGCCATGGCGAGGGGGTCCATCACGTCTGCCTGGAAAGCAGCGACCTCGCAGCCGACCTCCACGCGCTTGCCGCGGCCGAGGCCGAGCTGATCGACTCCGAGCCTCGTAGCGGGGCGCACGGCCGGGTAGCCTTCATCCACCCGCGCACCCTGAACGGCGTGCTGTGGGAGCTCGTCGAGCAGCTCGAATACGAGGATCACGCATGACCGACAGTGCCGTCCCGCCGGATCGGCCACCTATCCCTGAGCGGCCCATGATCCAGGGCCAGCGCGTCTGGCTGCGACCCCTGGAGGAGAGGGACATGCCGGCGTACGCCGCCGGCATCAACGACACCGAAGTCGGTATCCCGGCAGGCTACCGCTGGCCGATGAGCGTGGACCTCGCTCGTGCCTGGCTGGAGCGCCAGCAGGACAGCGTCAAGCGCGGCGACGCCTTCCTCTTCGCCGTCTGTGAGCTCGGCGACGACCGATTCATCGGTACCACCTGGCTCAAGGAGGTCTCCTGGATGGACGGCAGCGCCGAGCTGGCGATCTACATGGACCACGACCACATCGGCGCAGGATGGGGGACCGATGCGGTGCGCACCCTGCTGCGCTTCGGATTCGTATCGCTCGGGCTCAGGCGGATCTGGCTCACGGTGGATGCCGACAACGCCCGGGCGATTCGTTCCTACGAGAAGGTGGGGTTCCAGAGGGAAGGCGTCATGCGCCAGGCGCGCCGCGGGCTGAACGGGCTGGCCGACTCGGTGATGATGGCGATCCTCCGCGACGAGTGGGAGCCGCCCGCAACCTAGGGCTCAGCGGACCCCCGCGTCGCGCAGCAGGGCGGGAATGTGCGACGGGGAGTCGGCCACCCGGATCCCAGCGGCTTCCAGCGCCTGCCGCTTCGATTCGGCCGTGCCGGCGCCACCGGAGATGATCGCCCCGGCGTGACCCATGCGGCGTCCCGGAGGCGCGGTGCGACCGGCAATGAAGGCGGCCATCGGCTTGCGCACGTGCTCACGGCAGAAGGCTGCAGCTCGCTCCTCATCCTCCCCGCCGATCTCGCCGATCATCACGATGGCCTCCGTCTCCGGGTCGCGGTTGAAGAGGTCGAGCACGTCGATGAAGCTGGTGCCGACGATCGGGTCGCCGCCGATACCGACGCAGGTCGACTGGCCGATGCCGGCATCGGTCATCGCCTGCACGACCTCGTACGTCAAGGTGCCTGATCGGCTCACCAGGCCGACCGTGCCCGCTCGGTGGATGGAGCCGGGGATGATGCCCACCTTGGCCTGGTCGGGAGTCGTGGCGCCGGGGCAGTTCGGCCCGATCAGCCGCACGCCCCGAGCCTTCAGGGCGTGATAGACGCGCAGCATGTCGAGCGCGGGCACCCCCTCGGTGATGCAGACGATCAGCGGCAGCCCGGTGTCCGCCGCCTCCA
>DASSCW010000090.1:0-11913 GCA_035697465.1 Candidatus Limnocylindria bacterium
CCGCGCGTGCAGCACCAGGTCGTGGTTGCGCGCGCCGGGTACCTCGAGCGGGTCGAACTGCAGCAGGCCGAGGTGCTGGATCACGCGCAGGACCGATGCGGGCTCCGCGGGCAGTGAGCGAGGCGGCTCGAGCAGGTGGCGGCGGACCAGAAAGCGGCGGGCATGATCTGCCGCGATCTCCAGTTCCGGCGTGGGATCTGCGGCCATGGGCGCGGATGCTACCAGCGGTAGGCTGGTGACAGGTTCGTACAATGCGGCCATGGGAATTGAGCGTCTGCCGGCGCGTGTTCCGCCCGTCGCGGCGGCGCCGGCTGGTTCCGCCGATGCCGATGCGGCCGCTGGACGCGCCCTGCGCGTCCAGATGCTGGCGACCGAGCACTGGAGCCTGCTGGCAACTCGTTCGCTCTCATGGAACGAAGCCTTCGCGCGGGCAGGCATGTTCCTCTCCCTCCTGTCCGGCGCGGTCGTGGCGTTGGCACTGGTCGCCCAGGCGACCAGCTTCGGCGAGGGGTTCGTCCTCTTCGCCCTGCTGACGCTGCCCGTCGTTCTGTTCGTAGGGGTGACGACCTACGTCCGGTTGCTCGAGATCAACAACGAGGACGCCGTCTGGGTGCGCGGCATGAACCGACTGCGGGGCGCCTACCGCGAGATCGACCCGGGCATCGAGCCGTACTTCGTGACCGGCGTGACGGAGGATGCCGTTGGCATCTTCAAGACCTACGGCGCCACCGAGGAGGAGCTCCAAAAGGCCGATTGGTTCCACGGCTTCGTGACCACGCCAGCGACGATCGGCTTCGTCAATTCGATGGTGGCCGCCGTCGTGGCGGCGATCGTCGTGATGCAGCTGAGCATGGCCATGGTCTCGGCCGCGGCCGTGGGAGTGGTCGCGTTCTTCGTGACGGCGGCGGCGCTCGGCTACTACGGCTTCCGCACGCAGACCATGGCGCGGCTCTCCTTTGAGGCCCCGCGCTCGGTCCAGGCAGCGTCGCGCCAGGACGATTCGGAGGCATAGCACCGGCTCCGGCTGGTTGGCACTCTGGCCTCCAGAGTGCCAATTTGTATAATCCCGCACCGATGGCGATCAAGCGCGACTACTACGAGATCCTGGGCGTGCCACGCGATGCCTCCGACGAGGAGATCAAGCGGGCCTTCCGCCGCGCGGCACAGCGCCATCACCCGGACATCGATGCCAGTGACGGGGCGGAGCAGCGGTTCAAGGAGCTGAACGAGGCGTACCGCGTGCTGTCCGACCGACAGCGACGGAGCGCGTACGACATGTTCGGCCACGCCGGCGTCGACGGGGCCAGCGGCGGTGGCTTCGAGGGTGGCTTCGGCGGCGGCTTCGGGCCGTTCGGCGACATCTTCGACGCCTTCTTCGGCGGCTCGCCGACCGGCACTCGCCAGCGGCGACGCGTGGTCGCCGGCGCGGACCTGCGCTACGACCTGACCATCGAGTTCGCCGAGGCCATCTCCGGCGTCACGGCCGAAGTCAAGTTCCCGACGCTGGTCACCTGCGAGGTCTGCGCGGGATCCGGCGGCGAGCCCGGGACCGAGCCTGAGCGCTGTCCGGAGTGCAACGGCACGGGGGAGCGGCGGCGGGTGAGCCAGACGATCCTTGGCCAGATGGTGAACATCACCGCCTGCCCGCGCTGCAATGGCGACGGGCGGATCATCGCCACGCCCTGCCACAACTGCGGCGGCGATGGTCGGGTGCGGGAGGACCGGAGCCTGCAGGTCACCGTCCCGGCGGGCATCGACTCCGGGCAGCGGATCGCCCTCGAGGGACAGGGCGAGTCAGGTCCGCGCGGCGGACCGCCGGGCGACCTCTACGTGGTCGTGACGGTGAAGGAGCACCCGCAGCTCGTGCGGCGCGGCACCGAACTCTTCCATGAACTGGGCGTCACCTTCCCCCAGGCGGCGCTGGGCGCGACGCTGCCGGTCCCGACGGTCGAGGGAACCGAGGACATCTCCGTGCCGGCTGGAACGCAATCGGGGACCGAGCTGCGGCTCAAGGGCCGAGGCGTGCCACGCCTGCGCGGCAACGGCCGCGGTGACCTGCACGTGATCGTGACCGTCGTCGTCCCGGAGAAGCCGTCCAAGGCGGAGCGTGAGCTGCTCAAGCAGCTCGGCGAGGTCAGCGGGCCGGCGGTCCTGCCGAAGGGCGGCGGGCCAGGGCTCTTCGACCGCCTGCGCGACATCTTCGGCTGAGCGCCGTGGCGCGCTGGCTGGAACTGACCGTCGAGGTCGACTCCGAAGCGGTCGAGGCGGTCAGCGAGATCCTTGGACGGCTGGGCCACGGGGCCGCCGTCCGGCCGACCCGGCTGCTGCGTGATCCGGGCGACGAGCTGGCGGTGCGCGAGGATGCGACAGCTCCATACGAGCTGACCGCCCACCTGCCCGATGACGACGGCGCGCCGGAGGCCATCGACCGGACCGAGCGGGCACTCTGGCACCTCCAGGCCTTTGGGCTGCGTCCGGTGGGTCCTCTGCGGGTGCGAACGGTCGAGGAGAGCGACTGGACGGATGCGTGGAAGAAGGGCTATGAGCCGCAGCGCATCGGTCGTCTGCTGATCGTTCCGTCCTGGCTCGAGTCGCCGGCCCGCACTGACGACGTGGTGCTCCGCCTGGATCCAGGGATGGCCTTCGGCACCGGTCTCCATCCGACCACGCGGGCCTGCCTGGCGCTCCTGCAGCAGGTTGGACCGATGCCGCCGCGGGTCCTGGACGTCGGCAGCGGCTCCGGCATCCTGGGGATCGCCGCGCTTGCGCTCGGCGCCGAGCGGGTCGATGCGATCGACACCGATCCGGTTGCGGTAGAGGCCACGTTGTCCAACGCCGCGGCCAATGGGATGGCCGCTCGGGTCTCGGCGCGGGTGGGGACGCTCGAGGGTGCCACGACCAATCCCTATCCGCTGGTGCTGGCGAACCTGGTGGCCGCCGTGCTCGTCAGGCTGGCATCTCCGCTCGCCGCCCACGCGGCGCAAGGCGGGACGCTGCTGGCGAGCGGGATCATCGCCGAGCGCGGAGACGAGGTCGCGGCCGCGCTCACTGCCGCCGGGCTGGCCGAGGATGAAAGGCTCGGCGATGGCGAGTGGGTGTCGCTGCGGATGCATCGGGCATGACGCTCCACCGCTTCTTCGTCGAGCCGGCCGTGATGGCCGGCGACCGATTCCCGCTGCCGGCCAGCGTTGCCCACCAGGTGACGCGGGTGCTGCGGCTGGGCGACGGCGACCGCCTGATTCTGCTGGACGGCCATGGCGAGGCCGCCACCGTGCGCCTGGTCGGGAATCAATGCGTCGTCGAGGCGCGGTCGGTCGCCGCAGGGGAGCCGGCGCACCGTCTGACGATCTGGCAGGCGCTCCTGCGCGGCGACCACCTCGAGCCGGTCATCCGCCACGGAACCGAGATCGGCGTTGCGGCATTCCGCCTCTTCATCTCCGAGCGGTGCGTGGCCCGCGACATCTCGCCACGTCGGTTGGAGCGCCTGCGCGCCGTGGCGCGCGAGGCGGCCGAGCAGTCGGAGCGCGGCCTCGTGCCGGAGGTCGCCGCGCCAGTCGGGCTTGCGGACGCGCTCACGCCACGATCGGTATTCCTCTTCGAGCGCCATCGAGGGTTGCGGCTGACCCAGCTCGAGCCGCCGGAGAGCCTGGTCATCGGTCCCGAAGGTGGCTTCACGCCGCTAGAGGTGGCAGCTGCGGAGGGAGCTGGGCTGCGGATCTGCGGGCTGGGTCCGCGCATCCTGCGCTCGGAGACCGTGGCCGTGGCGGCCGCGGCCGTCGTCTTGTCGCGCACCGGCGACTTCGCCTAGGCTGCCCTCAGGGCCGACTACGAGCCCGACTGCCTCTTCTGCCGCATCGCGGCGGGGGAGATACCGTCCGAGGTGGTGTTCAGCGACGACCAGGTCGTCGTCTTCCGCGACATCCAGCCGAAGGCGCCAACCCACGTGCTAGCCATCTCGCGACGGCACATCCCCTCGGCCGCCGACCTTACCGATGCAGATGGTGAGCTCCTCGCCGCGCTCTTCGCCGCGATGCGGCACGTTGCGGAGGAGGCGGGCATCCGTGGGTACCGGATCGTATCCAACGTGGGCGCCGAGGCTGGGCAGAGCGTCTTCCATCTGCATTTTCACCTGATGTCCGGCCGTCCCATGACCTGGCCGCCGGGCTGAGGCATGACCGTTCACCAGCTGCGCGTCGTCGTCACCGCCGACGACTACGACGAGGCCGTTGCCTTTTACCGTGACGTGCTGGGTCTCCCGGAGGAGGCCGCTTTCGCGGCGGAAGGAGGCAGGGTCACGATCCTGGAAGCCGGCCTGGCCACCCTGGAGATCACCGACCCGATCCATGCCGCCTACATCGACCGCGTCGAAGTGGGAAAGCGCGTCGCCGGCCACATCCGTCTTGCCTTCGAGGTACAGGACGCGGCGGAGGCGACGGAGCGCCTGTCAGGAGCCGGAGCCGACGTGCTCGCAGGGCCGGTGCGCACGCCGTGGAACTCGCTGAACGCGCGCCTGGAGGGCCCTGCCGGGTTGCAGCTCACCCTCTTCCAGGAGCTGGACGCGCACTAGCGGGGAGTCACCGAGCGAGCCGCTGCTCCGCTAACGAACCACGCGATAGTCGACGAGCCAATAGCCGGTCGGTGAGACCTCACTTCGCATCAATGCGAGCTGCATCGGTGGCAGGCCGTCGAGGAGTCGTCGTCCGCGGCCGGCGATCATCGGTCCAATGGTGAGGACGATCTTGTCGACAAGGTCGGCGGCGATCAGCGCCTGCGCGACCGAGATACTCCCGTGGACGCCGATATCGCCCCCGGGCTGCTGCTTGAGATCCCGAACGAATTCGACCAGCTCCCCCTTGATCGCCGTCGTATTGGCCCAATCTCGGTCAAGGGGCGTCGATGTCGCGACGTGCTTCGTGACCCCGTTGATGAATGTCGCGAATGGCTCGATCTCGCTGCTCGGCCAGAACTGCGCCCACTCGTCGTAACTGCGGCGGCCGAGAATTACCGCGTCCTGCGTCGCGATCTCAGCGGCAAGTTTGTCGTCCAGCGCGTCGTCCCAGCCGAAGAAGGTATCCGGGGCCTCTGCGACCCCGTCGAGGGACAGCAACTCGTACACGACGACCTTTCGCACGCCCTGCTCCTCCGAATGAAATGGCATTCGAGTCCTTGACCGACCAAGCCGCCGCAACTCATCGACGAACCCGGCACCGCGTTGACCCTTGGCACCCCCGCTGATAGACTCCGCGGGCTTGCGCGCCGGGTCGGCGTGCGATAGGCGACGCCTGTCCATCGGCCCAAATTCACGCGCGATTCAAGAGCAGAGAGGAGGCGAGACGTTTGGCAGAGGTCCGCGTGGGCGAGAACGAGACGTTCGAGAGCGCGCTGCGCCGCTTCAACAAGAAGATCCAGCAATCCGGGATCCTGGCTGAAGCACGACGCCGCGAGCACTACGAGAAGCCCAGCGTGAAGCGGAAGCGCAAGGAAGCCAAGAAGCGCAAGGCAACCCGCGCATAGTCGCCAGACGCTCCTCCTGTAGCGGGCCCGGTCGAACGGTCATACACCGATGAACCGACCAACGACGCCCGCCTCCACTGAACCGATGTCCCTCCAGCAGCGGATCGAATCCGCCATGCGTGAGGCCATGCTTGCGCGCGACATTCGGCGCACGGGCACGCTGCGCATGGCAATGGCCGCGTATCAGAACCGCCGCATCGAGCTCGGCCGCGACCTGACGGACGAGGACATCGTCGACGTGCTGGGCAAGCAGATGAAACAGCGACGCGAGTCGATCGAGCACTTCAGGGCGGCGGGCCGCGACGCGATGGTCAAGGTCGAGGAGGAAGAGTCGGCGATCATCGCCGAGTTCATGCCGCAGGCCCTCTCCGAGGCCGAGATCGCGGAGCTGGTGCGCGCGGCCGTGGCCGAGACCGGTGCTTCCTCGCCCGCCGACATGGGCAAGGTGATGGGGAAGCTCACGCCACACACCAGGGGCCGGGCGGACGGCAAGGTCGTGGCCGACATGGTGCGGCAGCAGCTGGGCGGCTGAGCCGATGTTCATTCCGCGCACGTTGGCGGAGACGGAGGGCGGTGGTGGCCGCGGGCCCTGGGCCCGCGCGCTGATCGTGGGCGTCCTGCTGGCCATCGGCCTGTGGGCGATCATGACGGTCAGCTTTGGGTCCGGCCAGGTCAGCCTGGCCGTCAACGACGTCGCGCAGTCCGAGATCCGGGCGCCCACCAGCCGGACCTTCGTATCTGAATCCCAGACCGCGGCGGCCAAGGAAGAGGCTGCTGACCGGGTCCAGACGGTCTACGTGCCGATCGCGCCGATGGCCGACATCCGCGATGAGCAGCTGAGCGCCTACGACGCGATCGTGGGTGGCATCAGTCGCACGCTCGAGCGACGCGACGCCGGCACGTTGCCGGCCGAGGACGTCGTGGACGAGCTGAACCGTGTGGCGCCGCAGCTCACGGACGCGCAGGTCGAGCGCCTGACCACCATGTCGCTGATCGGCTGGCAGCGGATCGCGAATGCCGGCACCGCGACGCTGGAGGCGATCCAGTCCGAGGAAATCCGGAACGACCAGCTGACCCAGGCGCGCGAGCAGCTACGCACGAACATCACCAACGAGCTGTCGGACGCGGATCGCGAACTGGCGGGCGACCTGGCCGAGGACTTCGTCGCTGCGAACTTCCAGGCGTCGCCTGAGGAGACCGAGGCCGCTCGACAGGTGGCGCGCGACGCCGTTCCCGACGTGATCGTCAGCGTCGAGCAGGGCGAGACGATCGTGCGTCCCGGCGATCGCATCACGCAGGTGCACCTCGAGACGCTGGAGGAGCTGGGGCTGACCCGCCCGCGCCTCGAAGCGTCGACGGTCGGCGGGAACGCCCTGATCGCGGTCATCGTGTCGACCCTGCTGGTCGGCTTCCTGTGGCGCTTCGAGCCGCAGATCTGGTTCCGCAACCGATCGCTCCTGCTCTTCGCACTGGCGCTGCTGGGCACGGCCGTGGCGGTCCGGATCGCCGCCGACCGTGCCCTGTGGGCCTACGTGGTCCCGACCACGGCCACCGTGCTGCTGGCGGCCATCCTGCTCGACGGGGCGGCCGGAGCGGCGATGGCGGTGGCGTTGGCCGTGCTGGCGGGCGTCATGAACGGCGGCTCGCTGGAGCCGGCCGTCTACACCATGGCGGGTGGCATCGCCTCACTGATCGCCATCGTGCGAGCCGAGCGCCTGAACGCGTTCGTGCGGGCCGGGCTCGTTCTCGCGGTCACCAACATGGCGGTCGTGCTGGCATTCAGCCTCCTCGAGCAGCGCGACCTCGCCGGCATGCTGCAGGGGATGGCGGCCGGCTCCGTCAATGCTGCGCTGGCGGTGGTCCTGGCAGTGGGCTCGTTCGCGGTCATCGGCAACCTGTTCGGCATCATGACAGTGTTCCAGCTGCTGGAGCTGGCGAACCCCTCGTCACGCCTGCTGCGCCGGCTGCTGCTCGAGACGCCGGGCACCTACCACCACAGCGTGATGGTCGGCAACCTGGCGGAGCGGGCTGCCGAGACGATCGGCGCCGATCCATTGCTGGCCCGGGTCGCCGCCTATTACCACGACATCGGCAAGATGAAGAATCCGCTGGCCTTCATCGAGAACCAGGCTGGTGCGCGCAACATTCACGACGACCTCTCGGCCGAGGTGAGCGCCCGGATCATCAGCAGCCACATCCGCGACGGGATCGACCTGGGCTATGAGCACGGCCTGCCGGTCCAGATCATCGGCTTCATCCCGCAGCACCATGGCACCAGCGTGATGAGCTACTTCTACGGCAAAGCGCTGCGCGAGGTCGGCGGCAACGACGAGCTGGCACCAAAGGACGTGTACCGCTACCCGGGTCCGAAGCCACAGAGCCGAGAGGCGGCCATCCTGATGCTCGCCGATGGGGTGGAGGCATCGGTCCGTTCGCTGGACGACAAGGACGAGGCGAGCATCCGCGCGATGGTGGACAGCATCGTCGACGCGCGGGTCGACGACGGCCAGCTCGACGACGCGGAGCTGACCTTGAAGAACATCACCCAGATCAAGGATGCGTTCGTCCAGCAGCTGCTGGGCATGTACCACTCGCGCATCAAGTACCCGGACAACGTCGTGCCCTTGGAGGCGCCCCGCCGGGAGCAGGCCTGACCCGCAACCTTGAGCCGCGGGGCAAGGTCGCCTAGGATGCGCGCATGGGCTGCGCGGTCACGTTCCACGAGCACGTCGGGCGCGATCAACTGGAGGCGGCCATCGAGCCGATCAGCGTCCGCCAGCTCCATGAGCTCCTGGAATCCGCCGTGAGCGAGACCGTGCAGCAGGCCATGGGCGCCACGGACTGCGAGGTCGAGCTGACCATCGCGGCCGATGCCGAGATGGAGCGCCTCAACTTCGATCACATGGGCGAGCGCAACCCCACCGACGTGCTTGCCTTTCCCCTCCACGAGTGGAGCGTCGACGGCGGGCACTCACACCTGGCCGATGACGACGGCTTCTCACCGCCCGGCGCCATGCTGCTCGGCGACGTGGTGATCGACCTGGACCAGGCGGTGCGTCAGGCGAGCGCCGGCGACTGGAGCGTCGCCGAGGAAATCGTGCTGCTGACGATCCACGGCAGCCTGCACCTGCTCGGCCACGACCACGCCGACATGGACGAGGAGCAGCAGATGAGGGGCCTGGAGCACGACGTGCTGGCCGCGCTGCACCGGCGGCACCGCGACATCGGCTGGAAGCCCGGCTCCCTCTTCGATCGCGCCGGGCACGCCGTCACCACGGGCAGCTAGTCCGCCGCTAGTCCGCCGGCCGCAGCGCCACGGAGGCGGTCACCGGCAGCACCGCCGACCCCACCACCTCGTCCTCGACCGCCACGCTCAACAGCCAACAGCCGGCGGTGGGGAACGCCTCGCCAAAGAGGGTGATGTAGTGGTTCGAGGATGCCGGGCGATCCGGCCCGATGGAGAGGCCGCGCACCCCGAACTCGACGGCTTCGCCCGTTCCGAGCGGACGTGCGAGGGCGCGGATCTGTGCGGTGGCCGACGGTGACGGTGCGATGCGCACGTTGATCTCGACGCCCGGGTCGCGCGACCACCAGCTGCGCCCGGCGATGGGCAGCAGCACGAAGGCATTCGGCCCACCCATCTCCAGGTTCTGCCCGTGCCGGCTGACGGGCGAGGATGGGCAGCCGTCCACCATCTCAGGCGGCTCCCAGCTTTCAGCCACGGCGTAGACCGTTGCCGATCCCGTCGCAGGGTCGACCGCACAGCCCAAGCGCCCGACCGGCCGGGGGAACATGGGCCGGCCCGCGCCGGTCTGCCAGCCGACCCACTCGGCGGTTGTGCTGGTGACCAGCGTGTAGACGGCCCTCGCGGACTCGGTAGCCTCGGCGGAAGGACTGAGGTCGCGGAGCGGCAACCAACCGCGGAATGTCAGGGCGGTGCTGGCCGGCTGGATGTCACAGTCGGCCAGCGACAATCGCTCGTCCATCGGCAGTCGCGCCACGGCCGCCGATCGTGTGGACGACGCCGCGCCGTCAGGCGAGCTGACAGGAAGTGCAGGCCGGTCCTCGCCAGGTTGCGCGCCGACGGCCAGGGCGACCATGACCGCACCCGCCAGCACTCCGGCAAGCGCAAGGGCGCGCCCCCGCCACGGTCGAGCGGGAGCTCGTGCAGGATGTGACGCCAGCTCCCATTCCACGAGGCCGACGGACACCGCCAGGGTAATGCCGGCCTGGTGGTTCGCCATCTGCGCGGTGAGCGCCGACGCGCCGCCGGCGACGGCTTCAGCCGTCGAGAGCGCCGCGGCCATTTTGGCCACGGGCATTTCCAGCTCCGTGGCGAGGTCATCGAGCTGCACGCTGGCGAGCAGGTGCCCCGCCGCCACGGCCCGTTGCAGCGCGGTGAGCCGTCCGAGAGCCGCGCGATCGGCGCTGTCGAGGACAGGATCCACTTCGCGCGTCGTCCGATGAGCCTCGAGCGCGCGCGCCAGGGTGGCGCCGACCATCACGACACGCAGGCGATCGTGATCGATGACGGTGGCAGGCCCGCTGGCGCGGCGGAGGACGGTAGCCATGCCCGCAGCGGCGGAACGCTCGGCCGCCTCGCGATTGTCCAGGACGAGATAGGCGACAGCAGCGAGGTCCCGACCATGCCGGCGGGCAAGTGCCGCGATGAGCGTCCGAGCAGTGGGCTCCACTTCACTCGAGGATACGCCGGCCGATACTCGGACCTCATCGCCCGGCGTGGTTGGTCAGGGTTCAGGCAGCGTCGGCGGCCAGCTCCATGACGCTGTGCTCGGGTCGCGCTCGGCGTTGGTGCCGCTCTGCCGGCGCGAGCAGCCAGGCTGCCAGCAGAGCGGCGAAGACCACGAGTGCGGCGATCGTCATCGGTCCGGGTTCCTCCTCTTTCTGCAGATGGGTCTCACGTCACGCCTGATAGGCGACTTCGCCGTGCTGGGCGAGGTCCAGGCCGGCTTCCTCGGCGTCGCCCGGCACGCGGATCCGGACAACGAGGTTGATTGCCAGCAGGATTGCGGCGGTGGCAGCCGCCGAATAGGTGGCCACGGCACCGACGCCCAGGATCTGCACCGCGAGCTGGGCGGCGTTGCCGGCCAGGAGCCCATCGCGTCCGGCCTCGTTCACCGCGACCGTCGCGAAGATGCCCGTGGCGACAGCCCCGAACGCCCCACCCACGCCGTGCACCGCGAACACGTCCAGCGCGTCGTCCACCCGCGACCGAAGCCGCAGCAGCGAGGCTCCATAGCACACCAGGCCGACGCCGAATCCGATAAGCACCGACGCGGCCGGGGTCACGTAGCCGGCGGCCGGCGTGATCGCCACCAGCCCGGCTACCGCGCCGATAGCCGCACCGACCACGGAGGGCGAGCCGCGGTGCAGCCAGCTGATGGTCACCCATGTCAGTGCCGCCATTGCCGCGGCGGTATTCGTGGTGACCAGCGCGACGGCGGCCACGCCGTTGGCGCCCAGGGCGGAGCCGGCGTTGAAGCCGAACCAACCGAACCACAGCAGGCCGGCGCCAAGGACGGTCATCGGCACGTCATGTGGCTCCGTGATCGGCTCGATCAGGCCCATCCGGCGCCCCACCACCAGTGCCGATACCAGGGCGGCCACGCCGCTGGCCAGGTGCACCACCGTGCCACCTGCGACGTCCAGGATTCCCAGGCCCGCCAGCCAGCCATCCGGCGACCAGACCCAGTGGGCGATCGGCGCGTAGACCAGGGTGGACCAGGCGACGCTGAAGAGGACGAAGGCCTTGAAGCGCTTTCGCTCAGCAAACGCGCCGGAGATGAGGGCCGGCGTGATGATGGCGAACATCATCTGGAAGGCCATGAAGGCGAGGTGCGGCGTGGTGGTGGCATAGGTCTCGGACGGCGCGCCAATCACGCCTTCCAGGCCGACCCAATCGAGCCGGCCGATGAGTCCGATGCCGCTGTCCGGCCCGAAGGCCAGGGAGTAGCCCCACAGCACCCACGTCACGCTGATGAGGGCGAGGATGAAGAAGCTGTGCATGATCGTGCTGAGCACGTTCTTGCGGCGCACCAGGCCGCCGTAGAAGAGGGCGAGCCCGGGCGTCATCAGCATCACGAGAGCTGTTGAGATGAGCAGCCAGGCGGTGTCCCCGGAGTCGATCGTCCCCATCGGTGCGGCTCCTGCGTGGCGAGGTACTTGTGCACCCAGCCTATGGCGACCGCTGGACCGATGCTCCCTTCGGACTCGCGCACCTTGGGACGACTCTTTGTGCAGAGTGCACAAGGAGGAGTCATCAGGTCGGTCGGGCGGCCTCGACTGGCTGGCGCTCGAGGGCGTCACCGGCGAGCCGTCCGACGTCTACGCCACCACGATCCCGCACCTCGCCTTCATGGCCTTCCAGATGATGTTCGC
>DASSCW010000091.1:0-17054 GCA_035697465.1 Candidatus Limnocylindria bacterium
CACACCGATCCCGCCCTGTTCGGCGGGGTGCGGCCGTTCCAGGCGGGCGACTCCCTGCGCCGCGTGCACTGGCGTGCCACGGCGCGCCTCGGCACACCGGTGAGCCGCCGCTATGAGCCTGCCCGCGGCCGCGAGGTGGTGCTGGTGGTCGACGTGCAGACCCTCGACGGACCGCATTGGCAGATGACCTGGGACGAGCCCGCGTTCGAGGAGCTGTGCATAGGCGCGGCGTCGCTGGCGCGCCAGCTGCTCGACGACGGCGCTTCGGTCGGGCTGGCCGCCGCGAGCTTCGCCGGCTCACCGCAGCGCTTCGCCTGGCTGGCGCCGCAGGCCTCGTTGGGACAGGTGCCGCGCTCCGGGATGCTGCTGGCCCGCATCGGCCCGGTCGCATCCGGACCGCTGGTAAGCCTGCTGAGCTGGTTGACGCATCGCCTGCCGCCCGGCACCGGCGTGGTGCTGCTCACGGCGCGGAACCCTGTGCCGCATCTGCCTGCGCTGCGCCGAATGATGCGCGGCGGCTATTCGGTCGAGCTGCTGACGGTCGGGCCCGATGCGGCCGCTCATGCCACTGCGGCCCGCGGCGGCGGGCTGCGTGCGGTGGCCGGAGCCGTCCGCGGCGGCTGGGAGGCGCCGGATGCGTTCACCCTGGCCGGCTAGGGTCCTCCTACCCGCCGCACAGGTGCTCGCCGAGGGCAGCTGGCTGGCCGTCCTGTATGCCGCGCTGCAGGCCATCGGCGGGCAGGTGGCCTGGATGGGACCGGTGGAGCTCGGCGTGATGGCCTGGGCTGGCATGGCCTGGGGGCGTCGCCGCCGCTGGAGCTCGCCGGTCGCGGAAGCGATCGGGCTGCCGCTGCTCGCGCTCGCGGCCGGCGCCTTCGGCTGGCTCCTCGACCCGGCGGTGCGCGGTGCTCTGGCGACCGGCCAGCCGGTCGCCGCGCTGAGCCTCCACGGCGCCGGCTGGGTGGCCGCGCTCGCCTTCTGGCGCGGAGAGGTCCACCGCTCGCGCGACGATGACGACGCGATCCAGGATCGCCTGCTGCGCTGGGCGGTCCCGGGCCTGGCCGTGCCGTGGCTGATCGGCCATGTCGTCACCTCGGGCAGGCTTGAGGAGGACTTCACGGCGGCCGCTTTCGTGGGCACCATCTTCTTCATCGGCTCCGCCTTCACTGCCATGGGCCTGGCTCGCCTCGAGGCGGTGCGCGTGACGACCGGCAGTGACTGGCGTTCGAACCGGTCCTGGGTGGTGCTGATCCTTGGCATCGCCCTGGCGCTCACCGCGGTGACGATTCCTGCCGGCGCGTTCCTGGGCGTCTCGGCGCACGCCCTGCTGGTCGCGATCCTGGGACCGTTGCAGACGTTCCTCTTCCTGCTGGTCCTGCTGGCGACGCCCATCATCCTGCTCGGCGCGCTGTTGGCGGACCTCATCCAGCCGCTCCTGCCGGAGGGGTTCGGCCTCGGCCAGCTGACCCCGCCATCCGGCGTGATCAATCAGCGCCAGGCGAGCGAAGCCCTGCCGGCGGCCCTCTTCTACGTGATCATCGGCGCGCTGATCGCTTTCGAGCTGTTCGTCCTGGGCGTGATGATCTGGCTGCGACGGCAGGAACGACGCCGCATGCGCGCCGCGGGCGAAGACCCGTTCGAGGAGCGCTCAATCGTCGTCCCCTCGTCCGGCCCGCGGGCAGCCGTTGTCCCCGCAACGGCGCGGCGATCGACGGCGTACGGCATCGACGATCCGGCCGGCGCATATCTCGCCGCGCTGGAGTCGCTGCGCCGCGACGGTCGATGGCCACGACACGCACAGGAGACGCCGGCGGGCCACGCGGCTCGCGTCCGCGGTGAGGGCCTCGTCACCCCGGCCTTCGGCCGCCTGGCCGCCGCCTACCAGCTGGTGCGCTACGGTGCAAGGCCCGTCGCGCAGCGAGAGCGATCTCGCGCGCGCGGCCGGTTGCAGGCCTTCCGCTCGTGGCTCAGCCGCGTCTGAGGGGCGCGGCCACACTCCTGATCGATGGGGTCGGTCAACCAGGCCGTCAGGCATCAATCGGGGCTCCTCGGATCGACGGCATCGATGACCACGCGCGTCCGGACCGCGTCACACCTCCAGTGATGGATCTTGTCGATCAGAGCATCGGGACCGAAGCCAGGTGTTGCACGGAGGGAGCGAATCCGCCCGACCCACCTACAGCATCCTTGACAACCTCATTGTCAGGAATTAGGGTAATTCCACGTTCCAATCTCACGAAGTGTGAAGGAGGTCCGAAGGAGTATCCACCATGGCAAACCTGACACGATTCGACCCATTTGGCGAGATGGTCACGCTCCGGCAGGCGATGGATCGCCTGTTCGAGGACTCGTTCGTCAGCCCGCTGACGCTGCGGTCCTACAACGGGGAGGCCCCCGCTCCGGCGCTGGACGTGCACCAGACTGACGATGAGATCGTGGTCACCGCCGCGCTGCCTGGACTGAAGGCAGACGACGTGGACATCACGATCACCGGCCAGAACCTCTCGATCCGAGGCGAGTTCAAGGCGGACGAGAAGGTCGAGCGAGACCGATACCTGTACCGGGAGCGCCGCCACGGCAGCTTCCACCGTCAGCTCCAGCTGCCGGTCCGCGTGCGGGGCGACGGCGCCAGTGCCACCTTCGAGGATGGCGTGCTGACGCTGACGATTCCGAAGGCGGAGGAGGTCAAGCCGCGGCAGATCCACGTCAAGGCGGCGCCGAAGCAGGTCGACGTCTCGACCAATGGCGACGAAACCGCGTGAGCTCTCCGCTCAGCGGCGAACGAACCCGACGCGCGGCCAGGGCTCGGGCGATGCGGGACGGGCTGGAGTGAGCTCGCTCCGCGACCCGAACCGGCCGCGCTACTTCATCAGCATCGCCGCCGAGCTGGCGAGCGTGCACCCGCGAACGCTGCGGATCTACGAGGAAGAAGGCCTCGTCTGCCCGCAGCGACGTAACAACCTCCGGCTCTATTCGGAGGCCGATATCCAGCGGGTGCGTATCATCCGCTTTCTCACCCGACGCCAGGGGGTCAACCTGGCGGGCGTCAAGGTCATCCTGCAGCTCGAGGCGATGGGCAAGATCCGCGTCTACGAATTGTTCGGTGCGGCTGATGTCGAGCGTTTCGTCGAGGAAGGCGAGCCGGAGGAGCCAGAAGCGGTTCCGGCAGCCGGCCTCGACCGAAGGGACACCTAGAAGATCATGAACGACGAAACCCGAGACACAGGCGCCGAAGACCAGGCTGAAGAGCCGGCCGAGGAGTCGCAGGAGCAGGAGCGCGACCTGGAGCAGATCCAGGTCCTCCCGCTGGTGGCCCTGCGCGACACCGTCATCTTCCCCGAGATGATCGTGCCGCTGCAGGTCGGCCGAGACCGCAGCGTGAAGGCGCTCGACCGCGCCGTCCGCAGCTCCCAGCCCGTCGCGCTCATCACGCAGCGCTCCTCCGAGACGGAGGAGGTCAACACGGTCGACGAGCTCTACCCGATCGGCACCCTGGCGAAGATCGCCCAGGTCATCCGCCTGCAGGACGGCACCATCCGCGCCATCGTGCAGGGGCAGCGCCGCATCCGGCTGCTCGACCTGCTGCAGATCGAGCCGCACCTGGAGGCGCGCGTCGAGCTGGTCGCCGACGAGGAAGGCAGCAGCCTGGAGGTCGAGGCCCTGATGGCATCGGTCCAGGCGCAGATCGAGCAGTACGTAAGCTCGGGCGCATCGGTCCCGCCGGAGGTGGCGGTCGCCGCGCGCAACATCACCGATGGCGGCCTGCTGGCCGACATGGTGGCCTACTCGCCGGAGATGAGCACCGAGCTGCGGCAGCAGCTGCTGGAGACCATCAACGTCGCCGAGCGGCTGCGCGTGGTAAGCCAGTTCCTGGCCAAGCAGATCGAGGTCCTTGAGCTCAAGGGCAGGATCCAGAGCGAGGTCAAGTCCGAGATGGACAAGACCCAGCGCGAGTACATCCTGCGCGAGCAGATGAAGGCGATCCAGAAGGAGCTGGGCGAGGACGATCCCTCCGTCGCCGAGGCATCCGAGCTGCGCACCAAGGTCGAGGAATCGGCCATGCCGGACGAGGTCAAGGAGAAGGCCCTCAAGGAGGTCGATCGCCTCGCCCGGATCCCCAGCGCCAGCCCGGAGCAGGGCGTCATCCGCACCTACGTCGACTGGCTGGTCAGCCTGCCGTGGGGCGTCGAGACCGCCGATGACCTGGACCTGGACGAGGCCGAGAAGGTCCTCAACGAAGATCACTACGGGCTGGAGAAGCCCAAGGAGCGGATCCTCGAGTACATGGCCGTGCGCAAGCTGGCCGAGAAGATCCGCAGCCCGATCCTCATGTTCGTGGGACCGCCGGGGGTGGGCAAGACCAGCCTCGGCAAGAGCATCGCCCGCGCCATGGGCCGCAAGTTCGTGCGCATGAGCCTGGGCGGCATCCACGACGAGGCCGAGATCCGCGGACACCGCCGCACCTACATCGGCGCGCTGCCCGGTCGCGTGATCCAGTCGATCAAGACGGCCGGATCGGCCAACCCGGTGTTCATGCTCGACGAGATCGACAAGGTCGGCATGGATTTCCGCGGCGACCCGTCTTCGGCCCTGCTGGAGGTGCTCGACCCGGAGCAGAACAACACCTTCCAGGACAACTACCTAGAGGTGCCTTTCGACCTGTCGAAGGTGCTCTTCATCGCCACCGCCAACATGCAGGACACCATCCCGGCCGCCCTTCGCGACCGGATGGAGGTGATCCAGCTCCCCGGCTACACGCAGCTGGAGAAGCTGCGCATCGCGCAGCGCTTCCTGATGCCGAAGCAGCTGGAGAACCACGGCCTGACGGCCGAGCAGTTGGACATCACCGAGCCGGCCATGGTGCGGCTGATCCAGGCCTTCACCAAGGAGGCCGGCGTCCGCAACCTGGAGCGTGAGATCGCCAACCTGTCGCGCAAGGTCGCGCGGCGCGTGGCGGCCGACGCGAAGGCGAAAGTCGTGGTCGAGCCCGATCAGCTGGAGGAGTACCTGGGCCCGGCCCGGTTCGACTACGGCGAGCTGGACGACGAGGACCAGATCGGCATGGCCACCGGACTCGTGGTGAGCGACGCGGGCGGCGACATCGTGCAGGTCGAGGCCACGCGCATGGACGGCAAGGATGACTTCATCCTCACCGGCCAGCTGGGCGACGTGATGAAGGAGTCGGCGCGAGCCGGGATGTCCTACATCCGGGCGCGGACGAAGGAGCTGGGCATCGACCCGACCACCTTCGAGAAGCAGACGCTGCACATCCACGTCCCGGCGGGGGCGACCCCCAAGGACGGCCCGTCGGCCGGCGTGACGATGGCGACCGCCATGGCGAGCCTGCTCACCGGCCACCCGGTGCGGCGCGACCTGGCCATGACCGGCGAGATCACGCTGCGCGGTCGGGTGCTGCCCATCGGCGGGCTGAAGAGCAAGCTGCTGGCGGCCCACCTGGCCGGCGTGAAGACGGTCCTCATTCCGAAGCGGAACGAGAAGGACCTAGTCGACGTGCCGGAGGAGGTGCGCAATCAGCTGCGGATCGTGCCGGTCGAGACGATGGACGAGGTGCTGTCCGAGGCGCTCATCGATCACGCCCGACCGGCGGCCCGCATCAAGGCGGAGCGTGCCGCGCGTCAGAAGCACGTGGCCACGCGTCGCCGGCGCAAGCCCGCGGAGGAAGAGGCGCCCGTCGCCGCCACTCCCAAGCCGAAGGTGGACCAGCCACCGGCCGGGATCGCGTAGGAGGGCCCGCCCTGGCGGGCTGATCGGTCGCCGATGGAATACAAGGACTACTACCAGGTCCTGGACGTGCCGAAGACGGCGACTCAGGCCGACGTCAAGAAGGCCTATCGCCGCCTGGCGCGTGAGCTCCATCCAGACCGCAATCCGGGCGACAAGGACGCCGAGCGCCGCTTCAAGGAGGCGAACGAGGCGCACGCCGTCCTCTCCGATCCGGAGAAGCGGAAGCGCTACGACGAGCTCGGAGCGAACTGGCAGGCGTACGAGCAGTCGGGATTCGGCGGCGGTGCCACCGACTGGGCGGGCTTCGGCGGCGCCCCCGGCGGCACGCGCTGGGAGTACCGCCGAGTGAGCCCGGAGGACCTGGGGGGCTTCAGTGACTTCTTCCAGTCCTTCTTCGGAGGGGCTGGCGCTGGCCCGATGGGTGCCGGTAGCGCGTCGCGTGGCGGCTCGGCCGATTTCGAGCAGATCTTCGAGTTCGGCGATCTCGGCGCCACGACGACCCGCCGACGCACGACCGCACCCGCGCCGACGGCCACCGCGGTGGCCGAGGTCACGCTGGACGAGGTTGCCGCCGGCGCCGAGCGGATGGTCGATGTCGATGGGCGGCGGCTGCAGGTGAAGATCCCGGCGGGCGTGAACGACGGCGCCAAGATCAAGCTACGAGGGGGCGGCCCGCGCGGCGATGCCGGCGCGGCCGGCGACCTGGTGATCACGGTGCGCGTCAAGCCGGACGCGCGCTTCGAGCGCCGCGGCGCGGACCTCGTGACGGAGGTGCCGCTGACGCTCGCCGAAGCACTGCTGGGTGGTGAGGTTCCGGTTCCCACGCCCACCAGCACGGTGAAGCTGCGCATCAGGCCGAACACCCAGAACGGGCAGGAGATCCACGTCCAGGGCCGTGGCCTCCCGAAGCGTCGCGGCGGCAAGGGCGACCTGATCGTCCGCGCCCTGGTGGTGCTGCCGTCGCTGGATGACGCCGCCCGCCAGGAGATGGCCGACGTGCTCGAGAAGCACCCGCAGACGGACCCACGTCGCGGCCGACGTCTCCACTAGTTGCACCACAGGTCGCAGTAGCTGAGGGTCCAGGCGCTTTGGTACGAGAGTGGCGCGCCCGGCGGACTGTGCACGGCCTGGGTCGCCAGGGCGCCTTCGTAATCCGTGCCGCGCTCCATGCCGTTCCAGATGCCGCCGCTGCGCGCCGTGGTCACGGCCCACGGACCGAGCGAGTCAGGACAGACCGTGCCCTGCACCGAGACCTCGGCCCACGGCGAGCTGGACTTCACGGTGAGCGTGAGGCAGCTGCCGACGGCGCGGGTCTGGTACGGATCCCAGTCGTAGAGGACGTTGCCGGCGCTCCAGCTCGCCCGCCAGCCAAGCTGGGTCAGCCGCTTCGGCGAGAACCAGGACTCGTCGTTCGAGTGGGCGGAGACCTTCATCTTGGTGGTCAGCCACCAGTCGTCGCCGTCCTTGTGGACGAGGAAGAACGTCGAGCAGCCGTAGCCGGTGATCTTGCCGTCCGCCACGTTGATGCTCGAGCATTGCGCGTCGTAGGGGGTGCTGGCTGCGCCTTGGATGGCACGCAGTGGTTCGGAGATGCGCACCCGTTGACGCGTCACCACCGCGGCGTCTCCCTCCAGCGTTGCCAGGTCCCCGAACTGCTTCTCCGCCTCGGCGCGCGGCATCCCGAGCGCCACGAGGTCGCCGATCACGGAGCGCCCTGCGTCGCGGTAGGCGGTTGCGTCGCGCGCCGTCTTCGGTCGCGTGCTGCGCATGGATGCCTGGACCGATGAACCGGATGACGTCGCTTCCACTGACGAGCCAGGAGACCCGATGAACGCGACCTCGACCTCGCCCGATCTGACGACCGTGATGGCAGCGCCGTTCGGCAGGATCCGGTCCGAAAACGCGGCTGGGGCTGCCGCGGTGACTCGCGCAGTTACTACTCCGGTGCTTGAGACGCAAAGCAGGAGCGCGCATCCTGCGGTCAGGACGGGGCTCGGTCGACGCATGTGGCAACCTCCACGCTTGGGGAGGCGCCATCGCCAACGTTACCAGCCGGCGGCTTACCGGCCGCTTATCGCGGGCTTACCCGAACGTCGGGCAGCCCATGTGCAGGACAGGTGAGCCATGCGGACTGAGCGCTTCACGGCACGGGCGCAGGAGGCGATCGTCGCCGCCCAGCAGCTGGCGGAGGGAGAGGGCCATCCGGAGCTGACCGCGGCGCACCTGCTGCTGTCGCTGGTCGACCAGCCGGACGGCGTCGTGCCGGCGATCCTGGAGAAGGCCGGCAAGGACCCGGCTGCCCTGGCGGCAGCCCTGCGCGAGCGGCTGGGCCAGCTTCCCCGCGTCTCCGGCGGAGGGACCCAGCTCAGCCTCTCCAACGAGGCGCGCGACGTCCTGACCGAGGCGCACGTCATCGCCGAGCGAATGCGCGACGAGTACGTCTCGACCGAACATCTGCTGCTCGCCATCATGGAGGACACCAGCGGCAGTGACGCCGGTCGTGTGCTCGAGCAGCACGGAGTCGACGACGCCTCGGTCATGGAGGCGCTCACTGCAATTCGAGGAAGCCAGCGCGTGACCAGTGAGAATCCTGAAGCGACCTACCAGGCCCTTGAGAAGTACGGCCGGGACCTGACCGATGCCGCCCGCCGCGGCGGGCTCGACCCGGTGGTCGGCCGCGACGAGGAGATCCGCCGCGTCATCCAGGTGCTGAGCCGCCGGACGAAGAACAATCCGGTGCTGATCGGCGAGCCGGGCGTTGGCAAGACCGCCATCGTCGAGGGCCTCGCCCAGCGGATCGTGCGCGGCGACGTGCCGGAAGGCCTGCGCGAGAAGAAGGTGGTCTCGCTGGACCTCGGGGCCCTGGTGGCCGGCGCAAAGTACCGCGGCGAGTTCGAGGAGCGGCTCAAGGCCGTCCTCAAGGAGATCACCGACTCGGCAGGGCAGATCATCCTGTTCATCGACGAGCTGCACACCGTCGTCGGTGCGGGTGCGGCCGAGGGCGCCATGGACGCGTCAAACCTGCTGAAGCCGATGCTCGCCCGTGGCGAGCTGCACTGCATCGGTGCCACAACGCTGGATGAGTACCGCAAGCACATCGAGAAGGACGCCGCGCTCGAGCGACGCTTCCAGCCGGTGGTTGTAGACCAGCCGAGCGTCGAGGACACGATCTCCATCCTGCGCGGCCTGCGCGAGCGGTACGAGGTCCACCACGGCGTCCGCATTACCGACGGCGCACTCGTCGCGGCGGCCGTCCTCTCCAACCGCTACATCACCGAGCGCTTCCTGCCGGACAAGGCGATCGACCTGGTGGACGAGTCGGCCAGCCGGCTGCGGATGGAGATGGACTCGATGCCCGCCGAGCTGGACGAGGTCGAGCGCCGCCGGATGCAGCTCGAGATCGAGCGCGAGGCCCTGCGCAAGGAGAAGGACGACGCCTCGAAGACGCGCCTGGATGCCCTGGAGAAGGAGCTGGCCGACCTCCGCGAGCGCGGCGACGCGATGAAGGCGGCCTGGGAGCGCGAGAAAGCGGTCGTGGCGGAGATCCGCCAGACCCGCGAGGAGCAGGAGCGACTCGGCCCGGAGATCGAGGAGGCAACGCGCCAGCAGGACTACCAGCGCGCTTCTGAGCTCCAGTACGGCAAAGCCCGCGAGCTGGAGGAACGCCTCAAGGAGCTGGAGGATCGGCTCAGGGAGCTCAAGGCATCCGGCTCGTTGCTTCTCAAGGAGGAGGTCGATGCCGACGACATCGGCGAGGTCGTCGCGCGCTGGACCGGCATCCCGGTCTCGCGCCTGATGGAGGGCGAGACAGAGAAGCTGCTGAAGATGGAGGACCGGCTGCACGATCGGCTCATCGGCCAGGACGAGGCGGTCCAGGCGGTCAGCGACGCCATCCGTCGAGCGCGGGCCGGGCTGAAGGACCCCAAGCGGCCCATCGGTTCATTCATCTTCCTTGGACCCACCGGCGTCGGAAAGACGGAGCTGGCCCGGGCGCTGGCCGAGTTCCTCTTCGACGACGAGAGCGCCATGACCCGCATCGATATGAGCGAGTACATGGAGAAGTTCGCGGTGTCGCGCCTGATGGGCGCCCCGCCGGGCTACGTCGGCTACGACGAGGGCGGCCAGCTGACCGAGGCGGTCCGCCGACGGCCGTACCAGGTCGTCCTCTTCGACGAGATCGAGAAGGCCCATCCGGACGTCTTCAACGTGCTGCTCCAGCTGCTGGACGACGGCCGGCTGACCGACTCGCAGGGGCGCACGGTCGACTTCAAGAACACGATCGTGATCATGACCAGCAATGTCGGGTCATCCACGCTGATCGAGGCTGCCGAGGGCGGCCCCGATGCCTTCGAGGTGGCCGCCGAATCGGTGCGCCTGCAGCTGCGCGATGTCTTCCGCCCGGAATTCCTGAACCGGGTCGAGGAGATCATCGTCTTCAAGCCGCTCAGCGAGGAGCAGCTGAAGGAGATCGTCACGCTGCTGCTGGCCGGCGTGGAGCGGCGGCTGGCCGAAGCGCGCATCAGCCTGCAGGTGACCGATGCGGCCCGCGCCTTCATCGCGCGCGAGGGTTACGACCCGGTTTACGGCGCGCGACCGCTGCGCCGCGCCATCCAGCGGCTGATCGAAAATCCGCTGGCCAAGGCCATCCTGAACGGCGAGTTCAAGGCCGGCTCGACGGTCAGGATCGACGCGAAGGACGACGGGATCGGGTTCGAGGAGACGGGCGCGGCTGAAACAGCGGCGGCTTCCGCATAGGCAGGTCGGCGGTCGGGGCTCGATTTGATCGATGGGGTGGGTCAACCGAGAGGTAAGGCCTCGTGGAAGGCTTCGCTGATCGATAGGATCGTTGGCAGGTCCCGTCGGAACCCCGGGACACCGTCAGAGATCGGTGGTGTCGATCACCGCCCTCTCGTCGGCCTTGCCACTCCGGCGGTCTCCGCCTCCATCAGCGTCGCGGTCTCGATTAGCCCGACCCTCATCTCCTCCAGCGCAGCGAAGATGCCCTCCGGCTCGACCCCGGCGTCCTGCAGCCGCTGCAGGAACGCGCGGTGAGCAGCCGTGAAACCGGGGAGCGCCACCTCGACACGCGCGCGACCCCCGGCCGACAGCGCCAGCAAGCGCGCGCGGCGGTCGGTCGGGTGGCGCGATCGCACCACGTCGCCGCGCTGGATGAGCGGGGCCATCATGGTGGCCACCGTCGTGATCGGCAGCCCGAAGTCACGTGCCGCCTGGGTCAGTGTGCGCGGCCCATTGGCGAACAGGTAGCTGAGGAGCGCGTACACGCGCGGGCTCGTCCCCGTGCCGGCGAGCGCGCTGCGGGTCAGCCGGCGCGCCGCCTGGTTGACCACGAACAGCTGGTACAGGAGCGAGAGCCGCTTCGCAGGCTCGTCGGACATCGGCCGATCTGAACCTCAAGTGTTACGGAACCGTAGTATCACATGCCGGAGCATGAGGAGAACCCCGTGGGTCGATTCCGTGGCGCGCAGGCCATGGCCGTGGCATTCACCTTGACGAGCTGTGGCGGTGGGGCCGTCAGCACGTCACCCAGCGAGCAGGGGTCACCGTCGCCGGCGTCGCCGGCCGTGACGTTCGCCTTCGACGGTGAGGAGCCGGCCGTCAGCCGCGAGCTGGCCGGCAGCGACGAGGCCTTCATCAACCCGGGCGCGGTGATCGAGCACGACGGCCGTCTGCATATGTTCGCGAATCTCTTCAGCGGCTGGCCCGGCGAGATGGACATCATGCATCTCACCTCCGACGATGGAATCGCCTGGGCGCTTGCCTCGCCTGAGCCGATCCTCACCAGTGAGACGGTGGACCTGGCGAAGCCCGGCTTCGACGTGTCGACCGGCTACGTTGCCGACGACGGGACCTGGGTCCTGATCTTCGAGACGGTCACGATCTCCGACCCGTGGGTCCTCGGCCGCGCAACGGCGCCGGCGCCGGAGGGGCCCTGGACCGCCGACCCGGAGCCATTCCTGACGCCTGAGGCCGGCACGATCGACGCTGGCGGGATCCAGTGGCCGAGCGTGGTCCGGACCGGTGACGGCTACCTCCTGTACTACACCGCGCTGGACCGGGAGGGGGGCGGCACCGTCATTGCGCTCGCCACCTCTCCGGACGGCGAAACGTGGGAGAAGCGCGCCGAGCCAGTCCTGGTGGCGGACCTCGAATGGGAGTCGGGCAGGCTGGACCGCCCAAGGGCCGCGGTCACGCCCAACGGGTTGGCGATGGTCTACGCCGGCGGCCGCCTGACCGACCGCGGCCTGGCGATCTCGGCGGACGGGATCACGTGGCAGAAGCTGGGAAGCGTGCCCGTCATCAGCGACGACACCTTCCCCGTCTCCGGCCGGGCGTGGGACGCGGCCCTGATCTACCGGGACGACGTCCTTGCCTATTACCTGGAGATCGGAAGCGCCTCGGCGTCCAGTGGCACGCAGGTCTACCGAGCCACCGCTCCCCTTCCGGAGATGCCCTAGGCCGCCGGCTGAACGAATTGGTGCCGATCACCAGTTGAAGATTCGCCGTTCCCCAGTCGTCGGGTGGGTATGGGACGGACGCCTACCGGCGCCCGCTCGACTGGGAAGGAGATCGAACAATGCGCCGGAACTTCAGCTGGGGGTCTCGCCATCGCCTGATCGGACCCATCCTGACGATGACGCTCCTGACCGCGATGCCCGTCGTCGCGCTGGCGGCCAACAACTCCGATCCGTTCGTCGGGTCTTACCGAGCCATCGACACGTCATTCGATAACAGCAACATGCAGCTCGCATTCGGGGGGCCTGACTCACCGGGCGGGCCGTCCAACATCCGTCGTGTCGTGTGGCTCGACGAGGTAGCGACCGTGGCTTGCGACGGTGGTCGGTTCTTCGCCGAGGGGGTCGGGATCGTGGACGGGAATACGATCCTCGTCGTCTTCGAGGTCTACTGCGGCAGTGCCGGAAATCTCATCGGGGAGGACACCGTCGAGTTCACGTTCGTCCCGGCAAGCGGCACGTTGCTCGACTCGTACGACATTGTCTGGAACCGGCCATAACTGCCAGCTCGTGATGCGGCATTTCATTTTTCTGCCGGTCATGCCATCGTGGACCGTCGACTTGGGGTAGGTGGCGTGGCCGGCAGAACCGCGTTGGAGCCCGGGGGTTCCACGGCCCGCGCTGCCGCTTTCACCCGCCTGACCGATGAGCACCTGGATGCCAGCTATCGCCTTGCCCGGGCGATCATGGTCATCCCGGCCGAGGCGGAAGATGCCACCCATGACGCACTGCTCCAGGCATGGCGGCGGTGGCCCCAGTTGCGCGATCCCGCTCGATTCGAGCAGTGGTTCGATCGCATCCTGGTCAACACCTGCCGAGATCGGCTCCGGCGAAGCCGGCGGCGGTCAAGCGAGGATCTGCCACCCGACTTGCCGATGACCGGCCGCGATCCGATCCGCGAAGCAGATCAGCGCGACGAGATGGGCTTTGCCCTGGCGCAACTCTCGCCCGATCACCGGGTGGTCGTCGCCCTCCGCTACTACCGCGACCTGTCGCTCGACGAGATCGCAGCGGCGCTCGGCATCTCGGCCGGCACGGTCGGCTCACGGCTCCACTACGCGCTGCGCCACATGCGCAGCCTGCTGGGGGACGCGGACGCAGGTGGGGCAGACCGATGAACGACTACCAGCTCGAACAGCAACTTCGCGCCTGGTTCCGCGACGAAATCGCGCCGACCGAGGTCGCCCCGAATTCCCTCCGTGTCGTAGCGCGGGAGCTCGTAGGGGTGCGACCGAGCCGATTCGGCCCACGGCGATTCTTGGTCCTGCTGGCCGCGGCACTGCTCATCACCGTGATGGCAGCCGGAGCGCTGGCCCTGGCATCCGGCATCGTGAAACTCCCGTGGGTCCGCGACCTCGAGCCGGTGCCGGAACCCACGTTCCAGGTAACGCCTACTCCCGACGCCCAGCCGCGATCGTGGACGCCCGCAGAGCCGATGACCGTGACCCGCGCGAACCACACGGCCACCCTCCTTGCCGATGGCACGGTGCTGGTCGTCGGCGGGGCCAGCGGCGACTTCGGGGCGCTGACCGCCTCCGTCGATCGCTACGACCCCCAGACCGGCATGTGGACTGCCGGCGCAGAGCTGCTCGAAGCGCGGCAGCTTCAGACCGCCACCCTGCTGGCTGACGGACGGGTCCTGGTGGCCGGCGGTGTTGACGCCAACGGCCAGGTCCTGGCCTCGTCTGAGCTGTACGACCCAGAAGGCGACGCGTGGACCGCCTCAGGGACCATGTCCACCACCAGGACCGGTCACACGGCCACGCTGTTGCCCGATGGCACGGTGCTCATCGCCGGTGGCGGCGAGGGCGAATCCGGGCAGCGCTCCGCCGAGCTGTATGACCCGGTCGGTGGAGCGTGGACCATTGCCCCGAGCATGGCCACACCGCGGGCCTTCGCGACGGGTACGGCGCTCACCAACGGAACGATCCTCGTGGCAGGCGGGATCATCACGGGCACGTCATCGCCATCGGCGGAGCTGTTCAATCCCGAGAGCGGAACGTGGATCGCTGCGGGTGAGATGGTGACGCCGCGGATCGGGCATACGGCCACGCTGTTGACAGACGGGTCGGTCCTCGTGACGGGCGGTGATGTCTATCGCTTCGAGGCGAATACGCGGGGCGACCCGCTGCGCTCCACAGAGCTCTTTGACCCGATCACCGCCACCTGGAGCGCCTCCGCCGATCTTTCCGTGCCGCGCGACTCTCACCTCGCGGCGCTGCTGCCGAGTGGCGAGGCGGTGGTGATCGGCGGATTCAGCGAGAAGGGCGGGCCGCTCCTGGCTTCCACCGAACTCTACGACCCAGCCACCGAGAGCTGGACAGATGGCGCCGAGATGCTCAGCCCTCGCTCGTTTTCCGCCAGCACCGTGCTCGTCGACGGAACCGTGCTCCTGACGGGTGGCCAAAACAGCGTCGAAGGGCAGGCCAGCGCGCTGGATTCGGCTGAGCTGTACGGACCAGGTCCCTAGACCGATGCCAGCACGTCCAGCGGGAACGGCGGCATCGCCAGTGGGCGCACGGCAAGCCGCAGGAGCAGCAATGGCGAGTCGTCGCCCGCGGCGCGGTTCGACTTGAGCTCGCCACAACCCGTGCAGCGGTGGATGACGATCCACTCGCCCTTGCCGCGGACGCTGATGGCAATCGGCTCCATGGAGGAACCGCACTCATCCGCCATGGCGCGGTCGCCAGGGCGCGCGTCGACGTGCCTGGACCAGAGGCAGGACGGACAGTGGTTCCGATGCTGCGTGCCCGGCGCGTCAGTCGGAATGTCGAGCCGGCAATGGACGCAACGGAAGTGACGTGGAGCTTTCAAGCGGTGTCTCCCATCGGGCTTGAACAGGTGTGGACGAACCGATGGGCGTCGCGCGCCGGCTGTTCTCTGGCCCGAGGGGCAACAAGAAAGCCGTCCCCAGGAGGGACGGCTTGGTTCAGCTGCGGGTGCGGCTGAGCTAGCTTCCACTCCGGAGGCGCGACGCGGCGAGGACCGTCCCTGCGGTATCCGACATCTACGTGGCCTCCTAGCGAATTGCCTGTCGCGCGAAACGGTAATCCGCGCGGTTGACGCACGTCAAGGGATTTCGACGGTGAAGGTTTCCGACCGTTCGATTGTCTGTTCTCCGGAAGGAGAACTCATGCAGACATTGATCGCGGCGCTCATCGCAATCCTCGTCCTGGCCGGCTGCGCCGGGGAACAGGCATCCCCCTCCGGGGCGGCGTCCGCCTCTTTGACGCCGTCCGCGGCGGCCACTCCGCGTCCACTCTTCGTCCAGCTTACTGACGCCGGTTGCGTGACGACACCCGCCAGCATCGACGACGTCAGCGGCGACAAGACATGGAAACTGCAGAATCGGTCAGCAGGTCTCGCAAGCTTCCAGCTGATGCGCATCGAGGATGGCTCTTTCGATGACTTGAGCGCGTTCTTCCGCGGGACCCTGGTCCCCGAACCCAGCCAACCGCCGGAGGGACTTCCCTTCGTGGAGGAAGAGCTGGAGCGGGTCATCGTCCAGTCCGGCGACGAGGGCACGCTGACAGACCAGCCTGGACCGGGTCTCTACGGGGTCGCGTGCATCGTCCTCGACGAGCACGAGGACATCGTCACCGTCTATCTGACCGGACCCTTCACCGTGGCGGACGGTGCCTAGCCATTCGGCGCTTGGCCTGTCATCGTGACCAGACGGTCCGAGGGCACGGCCATGATCGGCGAAGAGTCTGCGGAGGACAGCGTCCCGACAACTCGGGATGCCGCCTTCCGCCGCCTCGCTGATCGGCACCTCGAGACTTCCTATCGATTGGCGTGCGCCATCCTGGGCAATCCCACCGAGGCGCAGGACGCGACGCACGACGCCTTCGTCCAGGCGTGGCGGAGTTGGCCCAGCCTGCGCGATCCTGCCAAATTCGAGCACTGGTTCTCGCGGATCCTGGTGAACACCTGCCGGAACCACCTCAGGCGCAAGAGCCGATGGCGGACGCAGGATCTCTCGGACGACCTTGCGGCGGTCCCGGGAGACGCCATGGGCCAAGCGCTCGATCGCGACGTGCTCACGCAGGCAATCGGGCAGCTATCGCCCGATCATCGGCTCGTCGTGGCGCTGCGGTTCTACCGCGACCTGACCATCGAAGAAATCGCGCGTCAGCTCGACATCAGGCCGGGAACGGTCCAGTCGCGACTGCACTACGCGATGAAGCGCCTCCACGGTGCGCTCGACGCTGCCGACGCGAAAGGGATGCTGCGATGACCGAGCGCGAGTTCGAGCAGCGGCTGCGCGGCTACTACCGCGCCGAGGTCGAGGGCGCTGGACGGATGCCAGCCGAGCTCCGCGAGAACGTGTGGGCCATTCCGGACCGGATGCCCGCGACTGCCGGGCTATTCCAGTCCCGACGCGCCGTCGTCCTGTTCGCAGCTGCGATGCTGACCGCGCTTCTCGTCGGTGGGGCGATCGCGATCGGCGCCGGGCTCCTGCGCCTGCCATGGGAGCGAGACGACCCGCCCACGATCATCGCAAGGCCAGGAGGGTGGGTGGCGTACGTGGTTGCGCTGACCGATTGGAACACGCCGGGTGGTCCAGCATTCGAAACCCCGGGAAGTCCGACTCGAATTGCGCTCGTGAGGGACGGGGAATCGACACCGATCTATATCGGTGGCGCCACGCCACCCGAGGCAGGGGCGCCAACCGACGAGTGGCTGTCCGTGCGGCAGCAGTGCCCTGCCTTCTCACCTGACGGGTCTCACCTTGCCTACTTGGAACGTCAACCCGACCGGGGAGGAGGCGGGACC
>DASSCW010000092.1:0-19789 GCA_035697465.1 Candidatus Limnocylindria bacterium
TTCGCCAATCGGCGAGGCGGCACGGTCCGCGCGCCTGACCGGCACGGTGCGCGGGGCGACGAGCAGCGTGTCCGGCTGCTCCATCTCCTCCTCCGCCGCGCGGCGTCCAAGGATGTCGCGCACCTGCACGGTCACCGGGCCGAACTCGTAGGCGCCGCGCCGCAGGTCGTCCAGGTGGAAGTGGCGCACGACGCGCTCGTACCAGGCCAGCGCCCAGCCGTTGTGCAGGATCTGGCGACCACCGCGCTCGTTGTCACGATCCATGAGCGGGCGCTCGCGGATGGTGAGGCCGTCGCCCACCAGGTCGTCGGCCGCGACCCATGGGAGCGGCAGCGGCTTGCGGTTCCAGACCGTCACGTCGAGCGCCACGCTGTCGCCGGCCACGGCCCGCGACGCTCCCAGCGCCCGGCTGTACTCGACGCGCCGCATGCCGAACCGGGTCCAGAGTCGCGTCAGGGAGCCGTAGGCGACGGTGACGACGGCGATCAGCAGCATCCCCGGCGCCTCCAGCGCCACGGCGGCCACGACCATCACGGCTCCAAGGGCGAGCCAGTCGACCACGGTGCCTCCTCTAGCGGCTCTCCGGCACCTCGTCGGCGAGCGGGACGGGGACCGTGTCGAGCACGGACTGCACGACGCCTTCCACCGTGGCGCCGCGCAGCTCGCGGTCGACGTCGAGCAGCAGGCGGTGATCGAGGACGGCGTGCGCGATCGTGCGGACGTCATCGGGCAGGACGAAGTCGCGTCCGTCGAGCAGTGCCCAGGCCTGGGCCGCGCGGTACAGCGCGACGCTGCTGCGCGGTGAGGCTCCCAGCCGCACGTCGTCGTGCTCACGAGTGGCACGGACCAGGGCCACGACGTAGCGCTCGACGTCGTCGGAGACGTGGATCGTGCGGGCGATCTCACGAAGCGCGATCACCTGCTCCGGCGGAACCACGGTCTCCACTCCGTCCAGCGGCTCGGCGCTGGCCTGGTGGCGGCTGGCGATCCGCCGCTCGTCATCCTCGCCTGGATAGCCGACTGCGATGCGCAGGAGGAATCGGTCCAGCTGCGCCTCCGGCAGCGCGAACGTTCCCTCCAGCTCCACCGGGTTCTGGGTGGCGAGCACAAGGAAGGGATCCGGCAGCGGGCGGGTCTGCCCCTCGGCGCTCACCTGTCGCTCCTGCATCGCCTCCAGCAGGGCCGATTGGGTGCGTGGCGTGGCGCGATTGATCTCGTCCACCAGCAGGACGTTGGCAAAGACCGGGCCCGGCACGAACCGGAACTGGGCGCCTTCCAGGATGCTGGAGCCAGTGACGTCGGTGGGCAGCAGGTCGGGCGTGCCCTGGACCCGCGCGAAGGTGAGCCCCAGCGAGCGTGCGAACGATCGGGCAAGCAGCGTCTTGCCGACGCCAGGCACGTCCTCCACCAGCGCGTGGCCCTCGGCCAGCACAGCGGTTGCCAGCAAGCGGAGCGGCAGCTCGGCGCCGACCACGGCGGCGGCCACCGATGCCTGCACCGATGCCAGGAAATGCTCGCCGCGCGCATCCCTGGCCGATGCGGGCGCGGGGACGGTCTCGGTCACGTGATGGGTACCCGCTGCACGCCGCTGGCGTTCACGGACCGAGGGACGCGGCCGCCTGCCGCGAGGCTCACTCGCCGATCAGCAGGTTGCGCAGCTCCGCCTCGTGGTCCGAGGAGGTGAGCGCCAGCAGCCGGTCGCCGTTCACCAGCTTCGTCTCCGGACGGGCCGGCAGCGCATGGTCGCCGCGCACCAGCGCCACGATGTAGCTGCTCTCCGGCAGCTGCAGGTCGCTCAGCGACTGGCCGACCACGGGCGAGGTGGCATCGAGCTGGGCCTCGACGATCTGGAGCTCACCGCGGTCGAGATCGGCCAGGTGCAGCAGGTCGTGGACGGGGATCTCGTGCTCGATCACGCCCAGGATTGCGCGGGTCGGGCTCACCGTCTCGTCGATCGCCAGCTGGCGGAAGAGGCTCTCGTTCTTCGGATTGTTGACGCGGGCGATGGCGCGCGGCACGTTGAACTTCATCTTCGCCACCTGGCAGGCGACCAGGTTGTCCTCGTCGTCGCCGGTGACGGCCGCCATCACGTCCGCGCGGCCCATGCCGGCCTCTGCCTGGTAGCGACCCTCGCAGCCGTCGTTCGGGACCACAATGCTGCCCAGCTCGTCGGCGATCAGGCGTGCGCGGGCGGGATCCTTCTCGATCATCACCACCTCGTGGCCGGCCGCCAGCAGCTCCTTGGTGAGGTAGTAGCCGACGTTGCCGCCGCCGATCACGACCACGTACATGGCTAGCTCGTCTCCCCGGCCGCCGCGTCCGTCATCTCGTCGGCGGCGACCGCGGCCTTCGAGCCCTGGACCGGCGCCCCACGCAGCGGCTCGGCGGTCGCCGGCAGGACGTGGCCGTCAGTGGCCTCGGCGCCCTCGGCCGCCGCCTTGACGAGCGCATCGGCAAGGATGACCGTGCGGCAGATCGTCTCCAGGCCGAGGGAGCGATATGCCTCCGCGCGAACCGGGTCGTTGATCTTGGCGATGACGCGCGGGATGCCGAAGACGTGCTTGCCAAGCTGGGCGGCCATGGCGTTGCGGTTGTCGCCCTCGGTCAGTGCCATCAGCAGGTCGCACAGCTCGGCACCCGCCCCACGCTGCACGTCTTCGTCGCCACCATGGCCACGCACCGTGACGCCGCCGAAAGTCGAGGGCAGGCGACTGAACGCCCGCTGATCGGTGTCGATCACGGTCACGTGGTCACCGCGCGCATCGAGCTCGGCCGCGGTCCGCGCTCCCACGCGTCCGCAGCCAACGATGATGATCCTCATGGCGTGTGTGCCAGGTCCTCCGTTTCGGCCCGCAGGCACCATACCGGCGCGGTCGAGTTGCGCATGACGTAGGGAACCGTGCGCCCGGCATCCCAACCACCGCCGAAGCGCTTCTTATAGCGTAGTCCCATCACGATCAGGTCGACGCTCTGCTCCACGGCATCGTCGACGATCGCAGCTCCCGCCGCGCGCGCCTGGGCGATGCCTGTCCGCACCTGGACCTCGTGCTCGACCAGGAACGCCTCGGCGCGCTCCATGATCTCGTCGGCAAAGGCGACCGCCTTTGGGTCCTCCGCGTCGAGCTGCCGCTCGAACGGGACCTCGATCACGTGCAGCAGCGCAGCCTGGCCGCCCGTGCCGCCAAGCAGCAACGCGACGAGGCGCAACGGTGCCTCGTCTGCCTCTGTGCCGGCCAGGGGAACCAGGATCCGCTCGAAGGTGAGAAGCGGTGTCCGCTTCTCGCTGCGGCGTCCGAAGATCATGTGCTCGATATCCTACGGCGACGCCTGCGGATCCGGTACCACGACCGTGCCGGCGACGATGAACTCGTCGCTGATCGTGTCGTCCGCGCGCACCGCCAGCTCTCCGGCCGGCAGGGCCGCGCGATTGAGCAGGCCGCAGCCGGCGGGGTACGTGATGACCTGCTCGACGGTGCCGCGCGGCCGGGTCTCGCGGGCAAGGACGCGCAGCTCCCCGGCGGCCAGGCTGGCCGTCTGCAGATCCAGGCCCCATCCGGCGGTCGGCCGCTCCCCGAGGTAGACGCACAGCAGCGCATCGGTCTCGAAATCCACGTCGGCCGGGACCGCCACGACGAGCTCGGCCGCGGATGCCTCGTCGAAGGCCAGCGCGACGGCCGCCTCCTCCCGCTGGACCGGTTCGGCACGGGTGCTCCTCAGCGTCAGGACCGGTTCCGGGGCCGATGCCGATGGCGTCGTGCTCGACGGTGCGCAGGCCGCGAGCAGGCAGAGGGCGGCGGCCGCCCAGCGTCCCGCACGCTTAGCGTCCGTAGCTGAGCCTCTCGATCAGCCGCGCGGGCAGTTCCAGCTCGCGCATCAGCCGCTGGGTTCGGTCGACGTCGTAGCGCACCCGCCGGAACTGCACCGTCTCGGCGCCCGTGTCGATCACCGCGTACGAGGCCGCCGGGTTGCCGTCTCGCGGCTGCCCGACGCTGCCGGGGTTGATCAGCAGGCGCCCGCCCTGGAGCGATAGCGGCGCCCCCGCCTCGGCCGCGACGGCCTCAACGCGTTCCTCATCGGCGCGGTAGACGATCGGCACGTGGGTGTGCCCGAACAGGCAGGTGCGGGTGTCGAATGACGCCAGGTTGACCATCGCCACGTTCACATCGGTGATGTACTCCCACGTCGGGTCGCGCGGCGATCCGTGCACCGCGGTGAGCTCGCCCTCGCGACGCACCTCCGGCAGAGTGGCCAGGTAGGCCCGCGCGTTCTCGTCCACCACGCCGGCGGTCCAGGCGATGGCGCGCGCCGCGTCCGGGTTGAACCAGGTGACGTCGACCTGGCCGATGGCCGCTCCGTCGTGGTTGCCCATCACGCTGCGGGCGCCCAGTTCCTGGAGCGCAGCGATGACCTCGTTTGGCTGCGGTCCGTAGCCGACGATGTCGCCAAGGACCCACATCTCGTCGACATCGGGCAGGTCGGCGCGCACCGCATCGAGCGCGGCGAGGTTGGCATGGATGTCCGACAGGACCGCGAGGCGCATGGGCTGCCGAGTGTACCCGGCTAATCGAGCGGCCTGCGCCCGGGCTCTCCGGGGCGGCGGGGGTAGCCTGCCGGCGTCGGCCGCTCCTTCGTCGCCATCACGAAGGTGTGGCCGCCGAGGACGGGCTCGCTGGCCGGCAGCACCCGCACCTCGCCAGCGCCCAGCAACGCGGCGGCGGCGCGGCCGCGACGCAGTTCGGCGTCCTCATCGGCGAGCGGTCCCTTCCAGGCGATCAGCGTGCCGCCCACGGAGAGCAGTGGCAGCGCCAGCTCGGCGAGGACCGGCAGCGCCGCACAGGCGCGGGCCGCGACCAGGTCGTACCGCTCGCGATGTTCCGATGACTGCCCGAGGGTCTCGGCGCGCTCGGAGATGACGGATACGTTGGCCAGCCCCAGCTCGTCGATGAACTCCTGGAGCACAGCCACCTTCTTGCCGACCGAGTCGACCAGCAGCCAGCGCACCTCCGGGCGCGCGATCGCCAGCGGGATGCCCGGTACGCCGCCGCCGGAACCGAGGTCGACAGCCGCCTGCGCGCCCGTCTCGTCGACCAGGCCAATCGCCGCCACCGCATCCAGGATGTGCAGGCGCGCCACCTCGTACGGTTCGGTGACGCGCGTCAGGTTGAGGCGCTGGTTTGCGTGCAGCAGGAGCGCGGCGTAGGCCTCGGCCCGCGCCGCGAAGTCATCGGGAAGCGCGTCGCCGATCTGCGGCGCGGCGCCGAGCAGCTGCTCGAGCCAGCACCGGACCTCGCGCGCCGCGGATGCGGCGCCATCGGCCCTTGACAAAGGAAATGCCTCCTCCGGTGGCGTTTCAGTCTTCCCGGTCGCGTGCGGTCTGGATGGCCGGCTTTCGCATCGGCCCCGCGCGCTCCCGGTTACCGTACTCGGCCGCCGGGGAAGCAGGACGGCGACCATACCAGCCGTTGACGGTGGACAACAACCCACTTGTCCACCATTCCGCGCAGTCATCCACAGAATGTGGATAAGTTGCGCGGATATACTCGGAGCCGATGGCGCCCGAACCTCAGCGGACCAGTACGATCGAGGGGCAGTGGCGGCGACGCTGAGCAGCGGATCGCCACCGCGCTTCGCTCATCAGAGCGAGGCCGAACTGGCCAGGATCCTCGACTTCTACCAGGTCGCATGGCGCTACGAACCCGACACCTTCCCCATCTGCTGGAACGCCGCAGGCGCGGTCGTCGAGTCGTTTTCGCCGGATTTCTATTTGCCAGAGGTCGACCTCTACCTGGAGCTGACGACCCTCAAGCAATCGCTGGTGCGGCGGAAGAACCGCAAGCTGCGATGGCTCCGCCAGCTCTACCCGGAGGTGAGGGTGAAGCTCTTCTACGCGCGTGACTTCAAGGCGCTGATGGTGAAATATGGGCGCCTGGACTTCCTGGCCGATGTCGCCGCCATGAACGGCAACGGGCCGATCAGCGAGACAGCCGGCGGAGAGGACTGACCAGAACGCGCATGGAAGCGGGCACCATCACGACCACGACTCAGCCCTCGATGCACGACGACGTTGAGGAGATCCTGCTCACCGAGGAGCAGATCCAGACCCGCGTCGCTGAGCTCGGCGCGCAGCTGGCAGCCGACTACCGGGACCGCTTCCCGGTGCTGGTGAGCGTGCTGAAGGGCTCGATCGTGTTTCTGGCCGACCTGGTGCGGTCCATGCCGGTGCCCGTCTCGATCGACCTGATGGAGCTGTCCAGCTACGGCGCCGCGACCCAGTCGAGCGGCCAGGTCCGCATCCTCAAGGACCTCTCCGGACCAATCAAGGGACGCGATGTGCTGGTGGTCGAGGACATCATCGACACCGGGCTGACGCTCAACTACCTGCTGAAGTACCTCCACGACCGTGGTCCGCGCTCGGTCCGCATCTGCTGCCTGCTGGACAAGCCGGCGCGGCGCCTGACCGAGATCGACATCACCTACCGCGGCTTCTCGATCCCGGATCGCTTCGTCATCGGCTACGGGCTCGACTACGACGAGCGGTACCGGAACCTGCCCTACATCGGCGTCCTGCGGCCATCCGTCTACGGCGCGTCGCCGCCAGAGGGCTAGCGCAGGTGGCCGATGGCGCCCCGCGCCGCTTCCGGCTGCCGATCCTGCTGGGCAGCCTGCTGATGATCGTGGCCGGCTTCCTGCCCTGGTGGCGGGCCGGCGGCGAGCTGGTTGACGGGATCCCGCTGCCGGCGTCCTCGGGTATCGGCCTGGAGGGGCCGGGGCTGGTCATCTTCGGATCGGCGGTGGCCGCCCTGGTCCTGCTGGATATCGGCTACATCCGCGGGCGTTGGGGCTTCGTGCTCGACACGCCGTGGACGTACCTGTTGCTGGGCGTGGCCGCTGCCGGCGCGCTGGGCTACCGGGTCTGGGAACTGTGGTCGCTCGGCTTCCTGCCGCTGCCCCAGCGCTCGCCCGGGATCGCTGCGGCCACGGTTGGAGTTGCGCTCCTCCTTTATGGGGCCGGCACCGGGTTCTCGGTGAGGCGTCCTGGGTGACCTCCAGGGGCGTGCCCAGCGAGCCACCGACCTTCGAAATGCGAATCGCCGTAGCGCTAAGTGACTCAGGGACCTGGAACGGAGTGCTCGAAGCGCTCAGATGAGCTTGGCAACAAGCGATTACTCGATGTCGCGGCCCGACGACGTACTCAACGCTGCGGTCATGCGCGCCTCGTAAGTCACGACGTAGTGCCTACCGCACTTGCGGCGGAAGGATCAGCGGGCTGAGAATGATCCAGCCGATCACGACGCCGACCAGCACCGCGGCCAGGATCAGCATCGGGCGCAGGTCCGGCCGGTAGGCCGATGGCGGCTTGCGCGGCGGTTCGGGCGAGGACATCGGCCTGGCCTAGATCTCGCCCAGGTAGGCCTGTCGCACCTGTTCGTTGGCGGCCAGGTTGGCCGCGGTATCGGCCAGGATGATCTTTCCGGTCTGCAGTACGTAGCCACGACTGGCCACGTTCAGCGCCATCAGCGCGTTCTGCTCGACCAACAGGACCGTAGTGCCCTGGGCGTTGATGTCGCCGATGATCTTGAAGATCTGCTCGGTGAGGATGGGGGAGAGGCCCATCGACGGCTCGTCCAGCAGGATGACGGATGGCTGAGCCATCAACGCCCGCCCCATGGCCAGCATCTGCTGCTCGCCGCCGGAGAGCGTGCCGGCCTTCTGGCCGCGGCGCTCCTTCAGGCGCGGGAAGAGGTCGAAGACGCGGGCCAGGTCGTCGTCGATCGCCTCGCCCCGGCGGATGAAGGCGCCCAGCTCCAGGTTCTCGTGGACGCTCATGCGCGTGAAGACGTGGCGTCCTTCCGGAGAGTGCGCGATGCCCAGCCGCACGATCTCGTGGCCGCCCATGGCAGTGATGTCGCGGTCCTTCAGCATCACCGTGCCCTGGCGCGCGCGCTGGATGCCGCTGATGGTGCGCAGGGTCGTCGACTTGCCGGCCCCGTTCGATCCGATCAGGGTCACGATCTCGCCGGCGCCGACCGTCATGGTCACGCCTTTGAGGGCGTGGATGTTGCCGTAGTAGGTGTGGACGTCTTCGAGCGCCAGCAGCGGCGCGGCGGTTTCGGTCATGAGGTCGCTGCCTGCTTGCCGAGGTAGGCCTCGATCACCCGCGGGTTGGCGCGGATCTGCTCCGGCAGGCCCTCGGCGATCTTCTCGCCGTAGTCGAGCACCGTGATCCGCTCGCTCACGCCCATGACCACCTTCATGTCGTGCTCGATCAGCAGGATCGTCAGGCTGAGCTCGCGCCGCAGCTGGGCGATCAGGTCTGTCATCTGTCGCGTCTCGCCGGGGTTCATGCCGGCGGTCGGCTCGTCCAGGAGCAGCAGCTTCGGCTCGTTGGCGAGCGCCCGCGCCAGCTCCAGGCGGCGCTGGTCTCCGTACGGCAGGTTCTTGGCGAGCTCCTCCTCGTAGCGCCGCCGCAGGCCGACCAGCTTGAGCAGCTCGCGCGCTCGCTCGCGGGAGCGTTCCTCCTCCTCGCGGACGCTTCGCAGGTTGAGGATCGCCTGGAACCACTGCGCCTTCATCCGCACGTGGCGTCCGACAAGCACGTTGGCGATGACCGACATGTTCTGGAAGAGCCTGATGTTCTGGTAGGTGCGGGCGATGCCCAGCTCGGCGACCTGGTGCGGAGCCAACCCGACGAGGCTCGTGCCCTCGAAGGTGACCGTGCCCTCCGACGGCGCGTAGACGCCGGTCAGCTGGTTGAAGAGCGTGGTCTTGCCGGCGCCGTTGGGGCCGATGATGCTCACGATCGAGCCGCGCGGGATGTCGAAGTCGATCCCGCGATTGGCGACCAGCCCGCCGAACCGCTTGGTCAGCCCGTGCACCTCGAGGATCGGTCCGTCAGACGGCGCAGCCGTGGGAGGCGGCGGCGGAGCCTCCGACCGAGTGACCGGCATCTCCTCGACGCTGGACGTCTGCTCGTCGCTCATGCCACCACCGGCTTGGCCACATCCTCGCCGGCCTCGTGCGCGTACTGCTCGTCCTCGTCGTCCTGCTCATGCAGCTCGCGCTGGCGGCCGCGGTTCGGGATCAGGCCCTCCGGCCGGAGCAGCATCATGGCCACCAGCACGCCGCCGTAGACGAGCAACCGGTACTCGGCGAACTCGCGGAGCAGCTCCGGCAGGCCGATCAGCACCAGCGCACCCAGGATCACGCCCGGGATGCTGCCCATCCCGCCGAGGATGATGATCGCCAGCACTGTGATCGAGACCAGGACGTTGAAGCTGCCCGGGAAGACCGATCCCAGCTGGATGGCGAACAGGGCGCCGGAGAGGCAGCCCAGGCCGGCGCCCATGGCGAAGGCGAGCAGCTTGTAGTTGACCGTGTTCACGCCGGTGATCTCGGCGACCTCCTCGTCCTCTCGCATCGCGTTCCAGGCGCGACCCACCCGCGACCCGGCCAGGCGATACGCGACCACGGCGGCGAGCAGGCAGAAGAGCACGATCGGGTAGAAGATCACCTGCGGCCCGGACCAGCTGATCTCGATCGGCCCCAGTGCGAAGTCGACTCGTTGCGGGAGCGGCGATGGGATGCCGATGATGCCCTGCACGCCGCCCAACCACGGCTCCAGCGCATCGGAGAGGAAGAGGATGCGGGCGATCTCGCCGAAGCCCAGCGTCACGATCGCCAGGTAGTCGCCACGCAGCCGCAGCACCGGGGCGCCGATCATCAAGCCGGTGAGCGCCGCGCCGACCATCACGATCGGCAGCGCGACGAAGAAGGCGCCCTGCTCACCCGCGATCGCGACCATCGGCGCCCCCAGCGGTCCGTCGGCCGAGGTGAGAATGGCCATCAGGTAGGCGCCCACGGCGAAGAATGCCACGTAGCCCAGGTCCAGCAGCCCGGCGTAGCCGACCACGATGTTCAGGCCCAGGGCGAGGAGCAGGTAAAGGCCCACCAGCACCAGCACCTGGCTGATGAACTGGCCGGTGATGAGCGGCAGGGCGAGGACCAGCAGGCCGATGAGGATGAAGCTCGTGAAGCGGACGCTCCGGCGCCGCTCCGCGGGCAGGACGGCGAGCCGGCGGTCCACCTGGCTGCGCGCCGGCGCCCATGCGACGGCGACAGCGGTCACGAGGACGAAGACGACGACGCTGGCAGCCACCGTCAGGCCGTGCCCGCTGTACAGGAAGTCGGCAATCGGGTCCATGTCCAGCTGATCGAGGCGCGGGCGAACGTACGGTTCGGCCATGCTGACCAGTGCCACCGCGAGTGTCGCGAAGACGAGCGGGCGGCGGAATCGGTCCGGCAGCAGCACCAGCACGGCGCCCACGCCACCGAGCACAGCGTTCAGGCCGATCTGCAGCGCTGCACCGACGACCGGGGACTCGGCGTCGAACGAGAGGAAGGCGATCAGTGCCGCATTGAGGCGCACGAAGACGGTCTGCAGGTCGATCGGCGTGGCGGCGAGCAGGAGCAGCGCGCCAACAAAGGCGCCGGCAACCGTGCCGGCCAGCACGCCCGCGGCGAGTCGCATGACGCCAGGCGGTGCCGCCGCGGTCTTCGGCGGCAGCGCAGCCCGGTAGCCGGCAATCACCGCCACCGCGGCCAGCATCAGCGTGCCGAGCTTCAGGACGTCCGTGACAACGTCGCGCTCCTCGAAGGCGCCGACCAGGCCCACCAGCGAGAGGTAGATGAGCGCCACGCCGGCCACGACCCCGAGGCGGGCCGCACGACGCAGCCAGGCGGAGATCGTCATGGCAGGCATCACTTGTCCCCTTCGGACGCGCCGAGGATGCCGTTGGGTCGGAAGACGAGCACGAGCACCAGGACAGTGAAGGCCACCACGTCACGAAGCTGGTTCGGCGAGCTCACGTTGAACCCACTGAGCAGCAGGTAAGGCCCTACCGACTCGAGGATGCCGAGCGAGAGTCCGCCCAGCATGGCGCCGGCAATGTTGCCGATGCCGCCGAGCACCGCGGCGGTGAACGCCTTGATGCCAGGCAGGAACCCCATGAACCAGTGGACCTGGTTGAAGACGAGGGCGTACAGGATGCCGGCCGCACCGGCAAGCAGCCCACCGATGGCGAAGGTGGTGACGATGATCCGATCCACGTCGATGCCCATCAACGAGGCGGTGTCCTTGTCCTCGCTGACGGCCCGCATCGCGCGGCCGGTTCGCGTCCGTTCGACGAAATAATAGAGGGCCAGCATCAGGATGATGGCCGACACGATCACGAGCGCCTGGGTCTTGAGAACAGGAATGCCGAGCACGTCGATGCGGCCCTGCAGGATGTCGACGCGTGGGTAGGACTGGATGCGCTCCCCGAACAGGCCCCGCACGCTGTTCGCGATGAAGAGCGATGCGCCGATGGCCGTGATGAGCGGCACCAGCCGCGGGGCCCGCCGGAGCGGGCGGTAGGCGATGCGTTCCAGGACGATGGCCACGATCATCGAGGTCAGCATCGAGACTGCGAAGATCACCGCCAAGGCGACGATCGGGTTGGCGTTCATGAAGCCCGTCTCGCCGAAGTAGTCGGCCACGAAGAACGCCGTCATGGCGCCGGCCATGAAGACGTCGCCATGGGCGAAGTTGATCATGAACAGGACGCCGTAGACGAGGGTGTAGCCCAGCGCCAGCAGCGCGTACACGCTGCCCTGGGCGATGCCGTAGACGAGGAGGTCGCGCCAGTCCGTCGCCTGCAGCGTTCCCTCGGCCAGCGTGGCAACGGTGCCGGCGGTGACGCCGACGACGATGGCGATGCGTAGCGCCCACAGGACGAGGTCGATCAGCGAGAGTCGCTCGGGAAGTCGGATTCTCATCTGCTACCCACGAGTGCCCTGATCCTGGATGCTAAGACGCGAGTGGGCCGTTCCCGGCCCACCCGCGTCGTTCCTGCGACTGGAGACGTCGGGCCAGTTACTGGTCTCGCGTCGTCCAGACCTCGGTGAAGACTCCAGCCTGCAGCTGCGCAACCGAGACTTCCTCGGATCCGCAGTCGCCGAACTCATCGCACGTCAGCGTGCCGGTGAGGCCGGCGAAGTCTGTCAGGCCACGGATGTACTCGTTCAGAGCCGTCCGCGGAATCCAGAGCGTTCCGTCCGCATCGGTCAGGCCAACCGCCTCAACGGCGTCGGCGATGATGTTGTACGCGTCGTAGCCATGTGCGTGGTACGGCGCGATCGGGTTCTCCTCGCCGGAGATCTCGCGGTACTTCGGCAGGAAGTCATCGGTGTACGCGGTGCCGAAGTTCAGGTCGGGACCCGAGAAGTACATCCCGAGCTCCTCGGCCAGTTCACCGGCTGCGTCGATGAAGCCCTGGTCCTTGATGCCGTCAGCGCCGGCCAGGATCGTGTCCTCCAGCCCAGGCACTTCCTGGGACTGCAGGGTGATCAACGGACCCTCCGGGTCGAAGACCGGGTAGAACAGGAATTCGGGGCTGCCGGCGGCAATCGTCTGCAGCACCGGACGCATGTCCGTGTCGCCGACGTTGATCGCCTCCTGGGCCGTGATGGTTCCACCGCACTGGGCGGCGAACTCATCGGCGAAGACCTGCTGCAGCTGCTCGGCGTACGGGCTGCCATCGTGGATGGTCGCGGCCGAGGTGACCTGCAGCTCCTCGCAGGCGAACTTGGCGACAGCGGCGCCCTGAACCTTGTCGTTGTACGCGGTGCGAGCGTAGAACTGGCCGCCGTAGTCGGCGGTGTCCGGGTTGGTCAATGACGGCGCCGTGTTCGACGGCGAGATCATCGTGTAGCCCGCCGCGGCGAGCACCGGCATGGCCGGCACTGCGGTGCGCGAGCAGCTGGTGCCGATGACGGCGACGACGCTCGGGTCCGCAACGATTGCCTGAGCCGCGGTCTGGCCATCCTCGGCCTCACCGCACCCGGCGTCCTGCTTTACGAGCTCGGCCTCGTGACCGGCGATCTCCGGGCGATCCTGCATTCCGACTTCGATGCCGAAGTTGCTGTCGTTGCCCAGGAAGGCCGTGTCGCCGGAGATGGTGAGGGCGCTGGCGATGACGATGTTGTCACCTTCGCCAACCTCGACGCAGCCAAACTCATCTGCGGCGCAAACTGCCGCCGGGTCCTCGCCGGTGCTTGCGCCGGCGCTGGCTGCTGTTGACGCTGAGCTCTGGCCGCCTGGTGTACATGCGGCGAGGGCGAGCAGCGTGACCGCGAGGACGGATGTCCATCGCAAGTGCTTCTGCATGCGGTACTCCTCCAAATGCTCGGGGGCGCGCGAGCACGCTGCCCTGAAAGGTGGGGCGCATCATAAGCGGCGCCCCGCACCGGGTGCAAGGTGTTGCGCCGGTGTCAGGAGTAGTTGCGTACGGTCCGGTAGGTTCAAACGGGAGCGCGTGCTAGACTGTGTCGGGTTCGTCTGCAGCCACCGCGCTGCGCTTCGCTCCCGAGAGGCCTCCGTGGAGTTTCACGTCCGCAGCGCCCGCCTCACCGATGTCGACAATTCCATGCGCATGTTGATGCGCGATGGCGACGAGGTGAACGAGCAGCGCGGCGACGCTGATCGATTCCGAAGCCTGCTCTTCCTTCCATCCGCGACCGTGGTCGTGGCCGAGGTCGAGCGGCGGATCGTCGGCGTGGGAGTCCTCTCGATTCGTCCCACGGTCCGGACCGGTCCCTTCGTCGGTGTGATCGACGAGCTGGGCCTGGAAGGGACCGCAGGACGCGGAACGCGGGCGGCGCGAGCAGACGCATCCGGTCGAACCGCGATCGGTAGCTCGATCCTCGAGCACCTGATCTCGTCGGCCAGGAACAAGGGCTGCGCACGCGTGGAGGTTGCCGATCCCCTCGCGGCCGCCGAGCCGACGCTCCTCAAGAGCGTGGGTTTCGAGCGGCGAGGGACGCTGCTGAGCCGCGCCATCGGTTGAACCGATCGGCGCGCCGGGCCGGGACTCCCGCGAGCCAGCCACATCAATTTGAAACCGACAGGAGAACAGCTCACTTGAGCAAGAACGTGGCCGTCTTCGTTGACGTTGCCAACCTTTACTACTCGGCCCGCGGGCAGGAGGTCGACGTCGATTACGTCGCCCTGCTGAAGGCCGCAACCAAGGGGCGCGACCTCATTCGCGCCTATGCCTACTCGGGGCTCGACCCCGAGAACGAGAACCAGCGCAAGTTCATCGACTTCCTCTTCAAGAACGGCTACAAGGTCGTTCACAAGGACATCCGCAAGTTCGGCGACGGACGCGTCAAGGCGAACCTGGACATCGAGCTGGTGGTGGACCTGTTTCGGCTCGCCAAGCGGATGGACATCGCCGTGATCGTCTCCGGCGACGGCGACTTCGCCCCCGCCATCCGCGCGTTGCAGGACGAGGGCGTGCGCTGCGAGGTCATCAGCTTCCGGCCGAACACGTCGTCGGACCTGATCGCGGTGGCCGACGAGTTCATCGACATCATGAAGATCGCGAGCATCGGCCGCGGCAAGAAGGACGGCGACGCCGCCGCCGCGAAGGGAATGAGCGCACCGCCGATGCCCGCCAAGGAGGTCGTGCCCGAGTTCGGGTTCCGCGAGGCCTCGCCATCGGTCGCGGCCGCGGCGCTGGCGGCCCTGCGCGAGGGCAAGGAGCCGCGAGGCACCGGTCGAGGCCGTGGTCGTGGCCGTGGACGTGCCGACAAGGCCGATGAGGCTCAGCCGGTCGAAGCCGCCGCAACCGTGGCACCTGCCACCAACGGTGACCAGCCAGCCGCCGATACCGAGGAGGGCCGGCGCCGCCGCCGCCGCCGCGGTGGACGCGGGCGGGGGCGAGGTGGACGAGCCGCCGAGACGGTCGCCGCGACGCCGGAACAGCCGGGAGAGATCGGCTGGGTCGAGCTCGACGACATCTCGCAGATCGAGGAGCTGACCAACGCCCCGCTGACCGATGCTGGCGGCGAGGAGCGGGAGTACACCTTCGAGGAGGCGGACGAGGCCACGCTGGCCGAGCTCGGCCTGCTGGATGCCGCCGGGTCTACGGCCGAACCGGCTGTCGAGGAGCCGGCGGAAGCCGTCGCCGCGCCGTCACGGCGCCGGACTCGCACGCCGAAGGCGGCCTCCGAGACGGCTGCGGATGAGGCACCGGCCAAGCCGGCTCGCCGCTCGCGCGCCAGGAAGGCAGAGGCCACGGCAGCGCCGGCGGAGGACGCCGCGGCCGCCGAGGAGAAGCCAAAGGCCGCGCGCCGACCACGCTCGACGACCGCAAAGGCGAAGGCGCCGGCGAAGGAGCCAGCCGCCAAGCCTTCGCGACGTCGAACGGCCAGGTCCGCGGACGCAACATCGCCGGCTGAAGAGTCAGCCGGCGATGAGACGCAGGGAATCTGGAAGCGCTTCCGAACCGCCCGCGGCGGCGGTTCGACGAGCTAATCCGCTAGGCCTGCTCCTCGTTCTCGGCCTGGCCAGCGTCAACGGCCGGGCTGGGAGCGGCATCGGCCGTCGGCTCAGACGGCAGCTCGGTCTCGATCTCGGCGAGCGGCGTCTCGGGCAGGTCGCCTTCGCCGTTCGTGGTCTCCGGGCGCTGGAAGAGCGGCACCCAATCGGTTGAGCCGGCTGCCTCGCGCGCCTTCTCGGCCGCGTCCCGAGCCCTCTCCGCGAGCTCGTCGCGCATCTCGCGCCCTGGCTTCGGGGTGGTCAGCATGGCGATCACCGCACCCACGGCCGCACCAATCAGCAGGCCCAGGAAGAACGCCGCCCAGTGGCGCTGCTCGCGGCGCTTGCGCACGCCGAGCCGCACCGCGGCGTCGTCGACGATGCCTTTGCCGACCGGAATCGCCGCGCCGGCCGCGGTCACTGCCGCAGCGCGCTTGGACCACAGGTCGCGCAGGTTTGGTCGCAACTCCTTCTCCCAGGTGCGGCGGCCCCAGCGCATCGCGTCGCGGCTCGCCTTGCGGGCTGCCTTTTCCGCCTCGCGGCGCTGCGGCGCCGAGTCCTTCCACGCCTCTTCGGCTCGCTGCGAGACCGTTTCCGTGGCCTGGCCGACGGCGGCCGCGAGCTCACGCCCGCGCTTTGCGATCTGGTCCGTCACCTCTGCCTCGAGCACCTTTTCGACGATCGAGCGCACTCGCGTCGGCACCTCATCGGCCATGTCGTCCTCCTTGGGTTCGGCTCAGGCTGGGTGCACGAAGTATGCCACCGTGAGGTGGCGCCCGCCGGGTCGCGAATCTCGACGGCGGGTCCGGTTGCCGGCCGGCCGCCAGCGCGACGTGCCCTCGAGCGACCCGCCGGGCATCGCCACAGCAGCATCGCAGGCTTCGATCCCCGCCCCGTTACCGGCGGCTTACCGGACGCTCTGCGGGTCCTCCGGGCAACTCCCGGCACCGCGCATATACTCGGCCGCGTGACCCTGGCACCGCCCGGATCCGGCTTCCTGACCCTCGGCCAGCACGACGCACGGGCGGCCGCCCAGCGCGCGGTGGCCAGTGGTCGCTACCGCCGCACGCTGCTGGTCCACGGCCCCGCTGGAGCGGGCAAAGGCGCCTTCATCGAGGACCTGCTGGCGCTGCTCCTCTGCCAGGTCGAGGATTCGTCCGGGCGGCCGTGCAATGCATGCCGGGGTTGCCGGGATGCGCGGGCGCGGGCGCATCCGGACCTCCTCATCGGCTCGCCGGAGGTATGGCGCGAGGCGCGGTCGACCGGAGAGAGCATCGTCGCGGCGGCCCGACGCTGGCTGCTGGAGGCGTCCACGTCACCGGTTGCCGGCGAGCTGCGGGTCGTGTTGATCGAGGGCGCGGATCGCGCGAACGAGCAGACCCAGAACGCGCTGCTCAAGGCACTCGAGGAGCCGGCACCGCGCCAGATGTTCATCCTGGTGGCGGACGAGCCATCGCAGCTGCTGCCGACGATCCTTTCCCGGGCGCAGCCACTCCGCATCGGGACCGTCCCACAGGCCGAACTGCGCGGCTGGCTGATGGACCACGAGCGGTTGCCTGCCGACCAGGCCGATGCGCTGGCCCGCATCGCCAACGGCCTCTCGGGCCGCGCCATCGGCTACGCCCGCAGCCCCGGCCTCCTCGAATGGCGACGGCGGACCCAGGCAGAGCTGCTCGACCTGCTCTGGCGCGGGCGCGCGGATCGGTTCGGATCGGCACGCGAGCTATTGGATGCGGCTGCGCGCCTCGGGCTGCCGGCTCCCGACGAAAACGAACCGATCGGCGATGACGAGCCTCAGGCCCGTGTTGCCGGCTCAGCTCAGCGAGCGGCGGCGTTGCTGATCGTCGAAGCCTGGCGGGGCGTTGCGCGCGACCTGCTGCTCGCCAACGCCGGACGGGAGGCACTGGCGCCGAGCGCCCAGCTGGTGGACGGGCTGGCAACCGCCGGGGCCGGCATCAATCGCGATCAGCTGGTCGCCTTCATCCGACTGCTCGACCGCATCCAGGACGGCCTGCGGACGAATGCCGCGCCTCGCATCGCGATCGAGATCGCGATGCTGGCCTGGCCGAGGGTCTCGGGGCAGCCGGTTGCCGGCTGATGGAGGAGGAGCAGCGCCTCACGGCGCGTGTGGTCGGGAGGGTCCAGGGCGTCGGCTATCGCTGGTGGGTGCGTTCGCGTGCCGACGAGCTCGGGCTCACAGGTTGGGTCATGAACACGAACGATGAACGCGGGGTGGAGCTGGTGGCGGAGGGCGCACCCGCACGGCTGGACGCGCTGGAGCGACTGCTGTGGCAGGGTCCGCGCTCTGCGCACGTAGAGGCGGTGGAGGCCGCTCGCGAGCCCGCGTCCGGCGAATTCGGCCGCTTCGAGATCAGCCGCCGATGACCGCAGCGTGAACTGGAGAGCCGCCGGCTGCGGCGTGCTGGCGATTGGCATCTTTCTGGCGATCGGGCTATTCGGCATGTCGCTCGCCTTCCGATCGGAGCCTGGCTGCCCGGACCGTGTCCAATGGGCGGACCGCACCTACCTCGTCGACGGATCGCCGGCGCCCAGCCCGGCGTTCGGCGAGCCGGGCGATGCGGTGGGCATCGGCTCGACCTTCATGGGCCTGACCACGCGGCGCGTTTTCGGTCCTCCCGGCAGCTCGCCATCGACCGAGGCCGATGACCGCCCGCAGACGGTGGCCATGGACTGCGCCGACGGGACCTTCCAGACCTACCGCTGGGATGGCGAGAGCCGCACCCCGGCGCCGACAGGCTCGCCCTAGGTGTCCGGCGAACGACGGCCGATCCTGCTGCTGGTCAACCCCGTTTCGGGCGGCAAGCCCACCGCGCCCGGCGGCGCAGTAGAGCGACCTGAGCCGGAGGAGCTGCGGGACGCGCTGACCCGGCACGATCTCAGCGTGGAGCTCCGCCTGCTGGAGGAGGGGGACGACGTCGGCGCGATCGCGTCGGCGGCGGTCGAGGCGGGGCAGGACGTGGTGGCGGCCGGCGGCGACGGGACGGTTCGCCCGGCTGCCAGCGCATTGGTGGGGACCGATGGGACCCTGGGGATCGTCCCGTTCGGGTCATGGAACAACATCGCGCGCGGGTGCGGCATTCCAGACGAGCCCACCGCGGCCATCGATGTGGTGGGTGCCGGAAACAGCCGCCTGATCGATGTTGGTTTGGCATGGCACCCGACCGGCGTGGACGGTCCGTCGCCGACAGAAGCCCCGCCGGACGACGCCACTCGCTTTTTCGAAGCCGCTGGGATCGGGCTCGATGCGGCCGCCTTCGGTGCGGCGCAGGTCGGCGAACGACGCGGGATCTTCAGCGCCTTGCGATCCGCCTGGCGGGCCCTGCGCAAGCGGCGCACCGCGATGCTGCTGACCGTCGACGGGCATCGGTACCGGACTGCCGCTCCGGCCGTCACGATCTGCAACGGCCCGTACCACGGCATGGGTTTCGCGCTTGCTCCGGAGGCCGATCCCTCCGACGGGATGCTCGACGTGGTCGTCTTCTCGGGGATGACCAGGTTCGACGTCCTCCGCCACTTCCTGGCGGTGGCCCGCGGGCGCGCACGCCATGAGCCACGGGTCAACCGGGTCACCGCGCGCCACATCCAGGTCGCCGGCGTGCGTCGGACGCTGCCGGTCCACGCCGACGGCGAGTCGATCGGTACCACACCGGTGGCCTTCGCCGTGTTGCCAGGAGGGCTGCGGATCTTCGGATCGGCGCCCTAGCTGCCGGGAAGCCCGGTCGCGGCAGCCGCATCGACCCCGAACACGCGGCCGTAGGTGGCGAGGGCGTACCGATCGGTCATGCCCGCCACGTAGTCGGCCGCCTGGACCACCAGCGAAGCGCCATGCTGGCGGTAGCTGGCCGGGATCTCGTCGGCGTGCGCCACATGATGATCCATCAGCCCGCGCAGCAGGTCGATGGCATGGACCTGCTGGTCCCGCTGGCCCGGCGCCTGGTAGACGCGCTCGAACATGAACTCGCGCAGCTCGTGCATGACGGCCAGCGTGGCGTCGTCCATCGTCACGTCGCCCACCGTCAGGGAGTGGTTCACCACGGCCTCGATCATCTCGCCGATCCAGGCGCGTCCCGGCTCGCCGAGCCGAGCCAGCACGCTTTCCGGCAGCGAGTCGCGGGAGAGCACGCCCGCGCGGATCGCATCGAGGGCGTCGTGGGTGAGGTACGCGATGCGGTCGGCATAACGGACACATCGGGCCTCAGGAGTCGCCGGAGGCGGCTCGATCTTCCAGGAGTGGGCGCGGATGCCGTCGCGCACCTCCCAGGTCAGGTTGAGATCCTCGAGCACCTCGAAGATGCGCACGCTCTGGGCGGCGTGGTGCCAACCATCGGGCGGGAAGTAGGGTGAGAGCGCCTCCTCGCCGGTGTGGCCGAAGGGCGTGTGGCCGACGTCATGCCCCAGCGCGATTGCCTC
>DASSCW010000093.1:0-3457 GCA_035697465.1 Candidatus Limnocylindria bacterium
GGATCAGGTCGGCACGCTCGATGGCGCCGGCCGCGTCCGGCGTCAGCTCAAAGTCATGCGCCTCGACCCCGGGGGAGAGGAGGGTCGTGATCTGGATGTCGTCGCCGCCCAGCTCGGCCGCCACCTGGCCGACCTGCGTGGTGGTGGCCACGACTCGCGATTCCCCGTCGTCCTGGTACATGGCCGGATCGCAACCCGTAAGCACCAGGAGGGCGATCAGCGCCGCGAACGCGCCATGCCGAATCACCCGCTGCCCTCCGCCGCCAGACAGGACGCGCAGCGCCCGTAGAAGTCGAGCCGCGCGTCATCGACCTGGAAGCCGCGCTCGCGCTTGATGCGCGTGGCCAGCGGAGTGATGTACGACTCGTTGATCTCCTCCACTCGCCCGCATCGGGTGCAGGCCAGGTGGTGGTGGTGCTCCGGCTCGCAGGTCACGTAGCCATAGACGTGGCCCTCCCGCTCCAGCCGTCGCGCCACGCCGGCGTCGACCAGTCGCTCGAGCGTCCGGAAGACCGTGGCGCGGCCGATCCCGGGGTGCGAGCTCTGCAGCCGCGCGTACAGCTCGTCTGCGGTCACCTGCCGGCTCGCGCGACCCAGCTCGGCGGCGATCACCAGGCGCTGGTTGGTGACCCGCTCCCCCGCGTGCTTCAGCCGATCTGCGACCGGCGAGCTCTCGTTTCGCATGCCGCTCACCCTACCATAGACGAGACCGGGTATCATCACGGGAGCATGAACCCATCGGCCCTTCAGCTCACGGGCGTCACTGCCGGCTACGGCGACGGTCCCGTCATCCAGGACGTCAGCCTCAGCCTGCCGCCAGGCTCGGTGACCGCCGTCATCGGGCCGAACGGGTCCGGCAAGAGCACCCTGCTGAAGGCGATCCTGGGCCTGACGCCAACGGTCTCCGGCGACGTCACGCTGGGCGATCGGCCGGTCGAGGAGCAGCGCGTCCAGGTTGCCTACGTTCCCCAGCGCGAGGCCGTCGACTGGACCTTCCCGGTCTCCGCGCAGCAGGTGGTCCAGATGGGCCGATACCGCCGCATCGGCTGGCTGCGCCGCCCCGGTGCTCGCGATTCCTCGCTGGTGACCGATGCGCTGGCCCGGGTCGGCATGCGCGATCACGCCGCGAACCAGATCGGCGCCCTGTCAGGCGGCCAGCAGCAGCGCGTCTTCCTGGCGCGGGCGCTGGTGCAGGAAGCGACGCTGCTCCTGCTGGATGAGCCGATGACCGGGGTCGACCAGACCACCGAGCAGCTGATCGCCGCGCTCTTCTCCGAGCTTCGCGATGCCGGCGCCACGATCCTCTATGCGACCCACGACCTGGAATCGGCGTCGGAGTCGGCCGACTACCTGTGCTTCGTGAACCGGCGCATCGTCGCCTTCGGCCCGCCGGCGGAGACCTTCACGCCGCCGGTGCTGCATGAGACGTTCGGAGGCGAGCTGCTGATCGTGTCCGACGAGGGACACGCACACGTCCACGCCGGCGGCCATCACGGCGAGAGCAGCGAATGAGCTGGCTGACGGAACCGCTGAGCTACGGGTTCGCCGTCCGGGCGCTATTGGAGGTCGCAATCGTTGGCGCCACCTGTGGGGCGATCGGTGCGTATGTGATCGTGCGGCGCCTGGCCTTCATCGGCGACGCCATCTCGCACTCCGTTTTCCCGGGGATCGTCGTGGCCTATGTCCTTGGCGCGAGCATCCTGTGGGGGGCGCTCGTGGCCGGCCTGGTGACGGCACTGGCCATTGCGCTGGTGTCTCGCAGCGGCCGGATCCGGGAGGACGCAGCCATCGGCATCTTCTTCGCCGCCGCCTTCGCCCTGGGCGTCGTCCTGATCAGCACGCGGCAGACCTACCAGGGCGACCTGACCGGCTTCCTGATCGGCAACCTGCAGGGGGTGTCGAGCGGCGACATCCTGCTGAGCGGAGTTGTGGCGCTGGGGACGGTCCTCGTCCTGGCCGCGTTCCACAAGGAGCTGCTGCTCGTCTCATTCGACAGGACTCTGGCCGCTGCCCTTGGCTACCCGATCGGTGCGCTGGATGCACTGCTGCTGGTGGTGCTGACGGTGACGATCGTGATCGGCATCCAGGCGGTGGGCATCATCTTGATCCTGGCCCTGCTCGTCACGCCGGCGGCCACCGCGCGCCTGCTGGTCGACCGCTTCGTCCCGATGCTGCTGTTGGGCGGAGCCATCGGCCTGTTCTCGGGGGTGGTGGGCTACTACCTGTCCTTCCACCTGGGTCTCGCGTCCGGCGGCACGATCGTGCTCCTGGCAACCGCGCTGTTCCTACTGGCGTTCGTGGCCAGCCCGTCGCACGGGCTGATTGCCCATCGGCTCCGACGGCATCCGCAGCACCGCGCGACCCGTGCGGCGATCGATGCCCGCGAGCCCGGCGAGAGCTGACGGGGCGTGGGGGTTGCGGGAGATGGGTCACTCGACCACGGAACGTCTGGAGCGGCCAGTTCCTTGGCCATATTCCCAACTGGTGCAACGTTTGGCCAAGGAGCGGGTCGGCCTACTCGGTTCCCGGGTCCAGTGACCCACCAGCCAGAACAATCGGGCACGGCTTAGACTCCCCCCGATATGGACAACCGAGCGATCGCGCGGGCGCTGGTTGAGGGGCTCTGGGCCGGACGCCTCACGGAGGCGAACGACCACCCTGGCTACTGGCCCGGGCTGCACACGTTCGACTACGTGCGGAGCGCGTTCTCGGACCTATCGGCCACCATCAAGCACCAGGTGGCAGAGGGGGATCTGGTCGCGACGCATGTGGAGCTGAGCGGCACGCACACAGGCCCATTCCTGGGTGCCGAGCCGACGGGCCGGCAACTCACATGGTCCGTCGTGTACGTCGATCGGTTCGAGGACGGGAAGGCAGTGGAGCACGCATCCGGCGATGGCTGGATGGACATGCTGATGACCATCGGGGCGATTCCGCCCCCGGGGTAGCCCGATGCGTCGAATGCTCGTTGCAACAGTCCTTGTGGTGATGGGGGCGGCGACTGCGTGCGTTTTCGATATGGATCCACCGGTCCGGTGCGAGACCCTCGCACAAGAGGACTGCGATCGCGCCGTTGAGATGGCCCGGCCGCTCCTGACCGCGTACTGGGAGCAGGCGCGCGAGGTCTACGTTCATCCAGGCATCTGCCAGCTCGCGATGATCTGTTCAGCGCGCCAGGCATCGTTCCCGGACTTCATCACCGTGGAGTTGGTATCGGACCCGCCGGAGGCTTCCGTGGTGATCGACCGCCACGCCGCGGAGTGGACCGCCACATGTCGCGTCATCGTGCCCGATGCGAACGGCGCTCATGGCGAGCAGTGCGCGCAGCAGTGAGCAGAAGTAAGCAGAAGTAAGAGGCCCCACGTGACGCGTGCGTCGCTCGCGCCCGTAATCTGCGTACTTCTGGTTGGCTGCGGGCTGCTGATCGACGATCACCCCGTCGACCGTCGCCAACCTG
>DASSCW010000094.1:0-4168 GCA_035697465.1 Candidatus Limnocylindria bacterium
GAACGGTTGCCACGAGCTCCGAATACACGCAGAGCTGCAGTAGCGCGCCACCTTTGGTGCGGCGGGCGAGCTTTGTATCGGCCACCTCGTAGTGATGCCCGCCAAGGGTTGACGGGCCCTCAACCCTGAGCAGAAAGTCGGCGTAACCAAGCCACGTGCCGTCAAAGAGCGCTGCCTGGTAGATCACATCGGCGCCTTGGTGCATCAGCCGACGCGTCAGCACTGTGTCTGCCTCGAGGCGCTCGCGCTGCCCCATGCCGGCCACGGCCGTCTTCGGATGCCGGCCTTCGATGACAGTCCGGCCCTGCTGCTCGAGGAATGCCCGATAACGGAGCTCATGCTCCTCGCCGCGCTCGCGGAGAACGTCCAGCTCCTCGTCCACGCGCTCATCAGCGCTGACGAGATCCCTGAGTTCCGCGCGATCGAGCGTGGTCAGGTGCTCGCAGGCGAGGTAGCCAACGAGATCGGTAGCGCTGTAGACCGTCTGGCCGTCGACGTCTTGCATCGATCAGGTGATCCCCCGCATGCATCGAAGCCTACGGGACCGATGCGACAGCTTGCGCGTCGCAATTGCGCCGCGCTCAGTTCGGCGCCGGGGTCGGCTCCGGTCGCTGCTGGACGAAGGTGAGCGCCCACGAACAGTCCGAGGTGACCGATACGAACAGGTCAGTGTCGATGAGCTCATCGTGCTCGGCGAAGAACTGACTGAACAGCTCACCCGGCGCCGGCACGCCGCCAACGGTTGCTCGAATCGCGCTGACCGGCTCACCTGACCCCGCGGTCAGGTCAGCGAAGAATGAGCATCCTCCAGCAGTGAACGGCGCTGCGATCCAGCGGATGGAGACGTTCGCATCGGGCAGGAAGATTGGGCCGAACTCGCCGTCCGCGTCATGGCCGAAGCCCGCGATGTACGGGTTGCGTCGGACCTCGAAGCTGGCCGGGATGAGGAACGGGTCGGGCTCGAAGCCGGCCGCGACCCAACCTTCGCCGAACTCGGGATCGTCCGTGTCGGCGTCGCGGACCAGGTACCAGCCGTTGTCGTCGACCCAGACCGGCCCCAGCGCAATGAGCAGGTTCGCATCTACCCCGAGCGAGGTAATGACGCGCTGCTCGACCCCGGGTCGCGCGCGAACGCGCAGTCCCGGCGCGTTGGTTGCCGCCTGGCCGCCCGCGGCAAAGCGCGGAACGTCGGCGAGGCCCGGACCCGGCGTGGTGCTTGGCGTGGGAACGGTGGTGGGCGTGGCCTCGAGCGTGGGTGACGGTGTGTCCGTCGGACGCGGGGTGGACGTCGGAATCGGCTCCATGAGAAGGCAGCCAGCCAAGAGGGGGAGCGGGAGAAGGAGATTCAGGGCTCGGCGCATCGGACTCATCACCCCCCATGACGAAGCAGCGGGCCGAAGTATCGCACCGGGTCGGCGCTCATACGTCGCGCGCCGTTCGTCGTACCCTTTACGCATGACGACCAAGATCGAGAAGAGCGAGGCCGAGTGGCGTGCCGAGCTCACCCCCGAGCAGTACCAGGTCCTCCGCGAGAAAGGCACCGAGCGCGCCTTCACGGGCGCCTACTGGGACGAGCACGCGCCCGGCGTGTACCGATGTGCCGGCTGCGGCGCCGAGCTCTTCCGCTCGGACACGAAGTTCGAATCGGGCACTGGCTGGCCATCCTTCTTCCAGCCCGCTGACCCGTCGGCGGTGGAGACAGAGACGGATCGGTCCTTCTTCATGAACCGCACCGAGGCGATCTGCGCGACCTGTGGCGGTCACCTGGGCCACGTCTTCGACGACGGCCCCAATCCGACCGGCTTGCGCTACTGCATCAACTCGGCAGCGCTGAAGCTGGACCCCAGCGCGGATTCTCAACCGGCTCCGGAACCGATGGAGCAGGTCTAGGGACCGTCGAGGGAGGAGTAACCCCGGCCCAAGGCCTCCAGATTCACACCAGGAGCACATCGGGTCGCCGAACGACCCCGCGAAGGGCCCACTTTCGCATGCGGTGTGAATCCGAGCGCTTCAACGGCTTCCTTGGCCTGAGGCTGCCGCCGTGGCGTGAATTTGGCCGCCCGCGATGACTCGACGCGTACCCTTCAGGGGGTGACGAGACGGATACTGGCCATCGATGGGGGAGGCGTGCGCGGGGTGATCCCGGCCGTTGCGCTGGCTTACCTCGAGCGCGCAATGGGCGGCAGGGTCAGGGATCACTTCGACTTCGTGGCCGGCACTTCCACCGGCGCGCTGATCGTGGCGGCGGTGGCGGCCGGCGTGCCCGCCGAGCGCATCGTCCATATGTACGTCGAGCGTGCCCCCAAGCTGTTCGCCAAGGTGCCGTTGATCGGGACGCTGCAGCGAATCCTCTTCGGGCACATGTACGACGTGGAGCGTCTGCATCGGTTCATCCGCGAGGAGCTCGCCAGTGAGGGAGCGGCCGACTGGCGTCTCAACGACGTTCCGCTCGACATCATGATCACCGCCAAGGGATTGACCGATGGGCACCCGTGGTACTTCGTCAAGGACCAGCCGTCCAATGCCGGCCGCACGGGCAACCTGCGCCTGGCCGACTGCCTGACAGCTTCCGCGGCCGCGCCCACGTTCTTCGCGCCCTGGACCATCGCGGACTTCGAGCAAGAGGGGCCGATGGTCGACGGCGGCACTGGCGTGGCGGGCAATCCTGTCTACCAGGCCTGCGTGGAGGCGTTCGGGTACCTGGACCGATACGACCCCGCGGACACCGTCGTCGTCTCCCTGGGCACGGGCCGATTCCTCGACCGGCCCCGCCCGACGTGGATCTACAGCTGGCTCCACTGGCTCCTGGCGGAGCTGCTCCGCTCGCCCGGTGAGCAGCAGACGGAGCTCGTGGATCGCCACTTCGGCCGGGCGACGTTTTACCGGATGGATGTCAGGCTGCAGCGTGACTTCTCGCTCGATAACGCATCCGAGATGGCCCCGCTGCGGGAGGTCGGGGAGCGGTTTGCCGCGCTCATCGACTGGCCGGCGGTGCTCGCCGGAAGGGATGCCGAGTGGCTTGTTTCACGCCGCGGCCGGCAGGCGGAACGGTACGCGCAGGCGGTCTGACCACTGGTCCTCGCGGGTCTTGGCGCCTAGTGCGAAAAGCGGTGGACAGGTGGCTGGCGTATCACCCATCCTGCGCCGATGACGGCCGAGCAGGATCGGCGCGGTCGCAATCGCGCCCTGCGGCTGCAGGCGGCAGGGGGCGCCGCCCTCATCGTCGTGCTCCTTCTCAGCTTCACACAGCCGTCCACGGCCGCCCAGCCAAACCAGCTCCTCAACCCAGCGGTCGATCCCGTCAACGGGACGACGAGCACCACGATGACCTTCTCGGTGCGGTTCGAGAGCGCGCAGGGAAACGCGCCGACCAACGTGACGGCGGTCGTCGGCAACGTGGTGATCCCGCTGACGCTTTCCTCGGGCGCGGCCGCGAACGGCCGATATCGCGGGAGCGCCAAGCTCCCGGAGGGCACCTGGCAGGTGCTCTTCCAGGCCAGCGCGCAGGGCAACGATCCCAGCCTTGACGGGCCGGAGGTGACAATCAGGCCCGCCGCTACGCCCACCCCCAAACCCACCACGCAGCCGACGCCGCGACCAACGATTGCTCCCACACAGCGGCCCCCTCCTCCGAGCTCCGCGCCACAGACGACGGCGCCGACGACTCCCGACCCGGCTACCAACGCGCCCTCCGACAGCCCGCAGGCCTCGGCCCTGCCAAGCTCCGGCGAGACCGAGGTCCCCGGCAGCGCGCCCGCGACCGGGACGCCGCAGCCGAGCGATGGCCTGCCGGCACGGGACGGCACGGACGGAGAGCGGCAGCTGGTGACGATCCTGACCGGTGGGCTCATCGCGATTGGTGCGCTGGCCCTGATCGGCTTCTTCGCCGTGTTCCGCGACCGGCGCCGGCGAAAGGGCGAAGCGCAGCTCGCTTACCTGCCGGAGGGCGCAGCCGACGTGGCCGCGAAGCCACCTCCCCCGGCTCGGGTGCCGACCAAATGGGAGCGGGACTTCGCGCTGGACGAGGAACCGATCGGGACGGTCGAGTATCGGCCGCCGCCCGTCCCCGACGACGAGGCGACCTAGATCCGGATCAACAGCGAGCCGAGCGCGACCGCCAGCCCCACCGCCCCACTCCCCAGCGCGATCAACGCCGCCCGGCGACGGT
>DASSCW010000095.1:0-14594 GCA_035697465.1 Candidatus Limnocylindria bacterium
CGGCTCCCCCGCCAGGTCGAAGGCCGCGGCGGCGGCCTGCCCCAGGACCACGTGGTCGGCATCTCCGCTGACCCCGTCGGGCCCGAAGGTCAGGATCACCTCCGGACGATGCATGCGGATCGGCTCAACGAGGCGCGAGACGAGCTCGTCGAAGTCGACGTTGGCCAGGTCCTCCTCCGCGTAGTCGAGCATGCGCAGCACCCGCACGCCGAGGACCGTCACCGATCGGCGCAGCTCGTCCTCCCGAACGGTGTCCAGGTTGCGCCACACCACAGGACGGGTGTAGTGCCGGTTGCGCCCGCCAGGCGCGGGCGCCTTCTCCAGCAGCCTCGCGTCGAAGCGCCCACGGGTGGCGCACACGACCACCACGTACGCTCCCGCGGCGACGGCCTGGGCGATGGCGCCACCGAAGCCGAAAGACTCGTCGCCCGGGTGGGCGACGATCACCATCAGGCTGCGAGCTGCCTGCTGCTCACGGATCGGTCGCCAGATCGAGGACACGGCCGGCAGGATACCAGCCTAAACCTCGACTTCGAGGGCGATGGCCGCGTGGTTCGTCGGGCTTCCGTTCGTCGCCTGGCGCACCCCGCCCGGGACGGGCGCGCGGTCCACGAAAGAGGCGCTTCGGGCAGTCACGAGGCTGGCCAGCACCTCGTCGTACGAGAGAATCTCCTTGCGCAGCAGGAGGTCGATCTCGTCGCGCAGGTACGAGCGCAGCATCTCCGGTCCATCGGTCGACAGTGCGAACGGGACGCCGAACTCGACCAGGCTGCGGAAGATGCTCCGCAGCTCCGGATAGCCGCTCACCACGCGCGTCTGCAGGTTGGATGACGGGCAGACCTCCAGCACCACGCCGCGCTCCCGCAGCAAGGCCATCACGCTCGGGTCGCGCACACTCGTGACGCCATGGCCGATGCGGGTCGGCTCGAGCGCCTCGACCGCCTCGCGGACCTCCTCCGGCCCACCGGTCTCGCCCGCGTGCACCGTGACGCCCAGGCCCGCCCGCCGCACCTGCGCGAACAGGTCGCGGTACTCGGCGAAGCGGAAGCCGGGAACCATCGGTCCGGCGATGTCCACCGCCACCACCCCCCGCTCCTGCCAGGCGATCGCCTTGGCGGCAATGATCTCGTTCAGGTCGTAGTCGAAGGCCCGGTCGAGGCAGAAGATGAGGCCAGCCCGCACCTGCGGGTACTCGAGCATCGCCTTGTCCATGCCCCGCAGAGCGGCGGCGATGATGTGATCGAGGTCCTGCTCGCCGCCGCGGTTGCGCTTCATCGGGTTGAAGCGCAGCTCGAGGCGCGTGACGTTGTTCTTGCGGTACGCGCCGCCGATGACCTCGTACACGCTGCGCTCGACCGCGATGGGGCTCGACTGGATCAGCTCCGTCCAATGGAAGAGCTCGAGATAGGCCTGGAAGGAGCGGCGCCGGCGCCCCGCGGTGATCAGGTCACGGAACGCCCAGTAGTCCTTGGTCGGCAGGCGGATGCCCTGCGCGTGGGCGATGCCCCACATGATGGCCGGGGTGACGGCCGCGCCCAGGTGGACGTGCAGCTCTGTCAGGGGCGTGGTTGGATCCAGCTTGGGCCGGGGCATTTCGCGGGAGTGTAGCAGCGCTCCCGAGCTCCGAACGGGCGTGGGGCCGATGCTAGAATCGCCGGGCCAATGGACCTCATTCGTGACGTCATCGAGTGGCTCGCTGACGACATCGCTGGCTTCGTCGCCACGCTCCTGCCCTACGGGCTGCTGGGCCTGGCCGCGTTGTACGTGCTGTGGCTGGTGATTGGCTACCTGCGCGTCTCGCAGGTCGGCATCGAGGCAGAGACGGTCGTGCATCCGGTCCTGCGCCTGCCACGAGCTCCGGACGGCGCCATCGAGGCGCCGCGCGGCGTCCCCTACTGCCCGGTGGACGGCCTCCAATATCCGCCCGGCGCGCGCTTCTGCACCGAGTGCGAGGCCGACCTGGTGCTCAGCTGCGCGAACTGCGGCGCAACCATTCGCGCCGGTGACGAGTCCTGCTACCGGTGCGGCACGCACTCCACGATGGTGGCAGCGGCCGCGCACTGAGCCTCCCCGCCTGACGCGCCGCCGGGCGGAGCCGCTCCGCTCGGACGGTCACACACGATGCAGATCACCACTGTCCTCCTGATCGCCGCGCTCGTGCCGCTGCTCGGCGCCGTGGCGCTGGGCGTGGCTGGTTATTTCTTCCGGCCGGCTGTGCTCGGCGCGGCATACGGCGCGACGCTGCTGGCGGCCGCACTCCTGCTGGCGGCGCTGGTGCTGCGCGCCGTGCTGGCCGGCCGCGCGCCATGGACGAACCTGCACGAGACGGCCATCACCTTTGCGTTCGCGCTGCTGGCCGTATATGCCTTCCTGGAGCGGCGGTTGCCGATCCGGACGCTCATCCCCATCGTCGGCCTGCTCGCGGCCGGTCTGGTGTGGCTGGCGCTCGCGCAGCCGGACGAGGTGCTACCGCTGGTGCCCGCCCTCCAGATGCCGCTGCTGCTGACCATCCACGTGGGCAGCGCGATGCTCGCCTACGCCATCGGCGGCGTGGCCTTCGCGGCGGCCACAGCCGAGATCGTCCAGCGGCGAGCCGGAGATGGGATCGCGGCGCTGCCACCCGCCGCGGCGGCGCGCATCGCGGCGCATCGGGCCATCCTGCTGGGCTTCCCGCTGCTCACCGCGGCCATCGTGCTCGGGGCGGTGTGGGCGAACCTTGCCTGGCGCTCTTACTGGAGCAACGACCCGAAGGAGCTCGCCGCTGCCGCCACCTGGCTGGTGTACGCCGGGTACCTGCACGTCGCGACGCGGCGTGATCGGTGGGGCGAGCAGGCGGCCTGGCTGCTGATTGCCGGCTTCGCCGGGGTCCTCTTCACCTACCTCGGCGCCGGGCTCATCTTCGTAGGCGAGCATTCGTACGCAGGCAGCTGAGCTCGCCGCCAGGGTCGCTCAGGGCCGCAGCAGGCTGTGCGCGTAGGCGCGCATCTCGGCGAGGTTCGGGATGATGACCCAGCCGCGGCCATCGCCGAAGTCACCAGCACCGAGAGAGAAGCGCGGCGGAGTCAGGACCGTGGTCACGACCGCTGCCTTGCGAGATCGACGGGCCATCTCCATCAGGGTCGGCAGGTCGCCGAAGTCAATGTTGGTCTGCAGTGAGTCGAGCATCAGCAGGACCTGGTCGAGGTTCCACTCGGTCGCGGGATTCAGGTACTTGCGCACGAGCGACAACAGCACCTGCTGCTGTCGCGCCGCACGCGCGTAGTCACTGCTGGTGTAGCGGCTGCGCACGTAGTCGAGCGCGGTTTCCCCGTCCAGTCGTTGCGTGCCGGGTGCCAGGCTGAGCCCAAGGTGTCCGTCCACCAGCCATGCCGGGTTGGTGACCTTGACGCCGCCCACCGCATCGACCAGCTGGACGAAATTGTCCATGTCGACCTTCACGTAGGCGTGGATGTGGATGTCGAGCATCGTCTCCATGGCGCCCTGCAGCGCCTCGTAGCCGAACTGGTAGGCGATGCCGTTGACCTTGCCGGTGTAAAGCGTGCCGTTGGCCATCGGGATGTCGACCGTGTCGCGCGGCAAGCTCAGCATGGTCACCTCCGTCTGTCGAGGCGAAAGGCTGACGACCATGATCGCGTCGGTCCGCGACGCGTGCCCGCGCGCCTCGCGACGGGCATTCGAGTCCTCGCCGATGACCAGCACGGTGTAGCGCCGGGCGATCATCTCCTGGTCGAATGGGTTCGGCGTCGGGGTCGGCACCGGCGTGGCCGTCGGCTCGGCCGTCGGTGTGGGCTCTGGCGGTGTCGGGCTGGCCGATGGCAGCGCGAGCGGCGTTGGCGTGGGCGTCTGCCCGCAGGCCGCGAGCAGCAGGGTCGCGAGGAGGGCGATGGTGATCAGGGCGCGCTGACGCGAGGGTCGCTCGGGAAGCATCGGCGCGCATGATAGCCGCCGCAGCCCGGCTCGGGTACGCTCGACCCGATGCGCACCGTCGAACTCCAGGTCACCACGTCGTCGCGCAGCGGCCTCTTCGACCTGTCCGATGCGTGCGCGCGATTCGTCTCCGATGCCGCGGCAGGCGCCGACGGCCTGCTGAACGTGTTCGTGCCGCATGCGACCGCTGGCGTGGTCGTGATGGAGCTCGGCAGCGGCTCGGAGGCTGACCTCCTCGCTGCGCTGGAGCGCCTGCTGCCGCGCGACGACCGCTGGCGCCACAGCCACGGGTCCACGGGCCACGGGGCGGATCACGTCCTGCCGTTGCTGGTCTCGCCAAGCCTCAGCGTGCCTGTGCTGGGCGGGCAGCTCGCCCTCGGCACCTGGCAGTCGATCGCGCTGCTCGACCCGAACCCGGACAACACAGCTCGCCGGGTGAGGATCAGCTTCCTGCCGGGCTGACCGCAATCCGGGCCACCTGCTCGGCGGCGACCCTAGGGTCATTCGTTGGCGCGTCGCACGCATACCCACGACAGACGTAGGTGGTGGCCGCCCCGTCACGGGCGACCTTGTCGCGGAAGAGCGGCCAGTCGGCGACCTTCGACCCGGGCTCGAGCGGGGCGATCACCAGATCTGGCGCGTACGGACGCGCGACCGCCTGCCGCAACGCCCGTGCATCGGATAGGCCCGCATCGCCCGCAATGACGGCGTCGATCGGCTCCGAGAGCGCTCGATCCGCGGCGCAGAGCATCCGCCCGAAGGCGGAAGGCTGGCGGGCCAGTACCGGCTCCACCGCGCGCAGGATGCTGCGCGCGCGACGGTCGTAATCCGCCTCGCCGGTGAGCAGCGCCAGCCGCAGGAGGACCTCGGCGGCGACCGCGTTGGCCGATGGCGTCGCATTGTCGAGCAGTGAGCGCGGGCGGGCCACTGCCAGGTCGTGCTCGGCGCTGGCATCGAACAGCGTGCCGCTTGCGTCGTCCCAGAAATCGGCGATCAGCCGGTCTGCCAGGGCAACGGCCAGGAGCAGGTCCTCTGCGGCCCCCAGAGCCGCATAGGCGGCCAGCAACCCATCGGCGACATTGGCGTAATCCTCGGCGAAGCCCGGTGTGTGGGCTCGTCCGCCGCGCGCCGTGCGCCAGAGGCGATCTCCGTCCCGCACCAGCACCGCTCGGATGAAGTCGGCGACCCTGCGTGTCGCGGTCGCGTAGCGCGGCTCGCCGCTGACCAGCGCGCCGGTCGCCAGCGCGCGCAGCGCCATTCCGTTCCACGAGGCGAGCTGCTTCTCGTCGCGGCCCGGGCGCATGCGGCGCTCCCTCACGGCGAGCAGCGCCTCCCGGGCCTGTACCAGCAGATCCGCTGCCGGGGCCGGCCCGACCGCGCTCAGCACGTTCCGCCCTTCCCAGTTGCCTTCGGGGACGACGCCCCAGTGCGCAGCGAGGGCACGGGTCTCGTCGTCGGTGAAACCTGCTTCCGCCAGGACCGATGAGAAGGAGGCGTGGTCCCAGACGTAGAAGAGCCCTTCCTCGCCTTCCGTATCGGCGTCCAGCGCCGAGGCGAAGCCACCTTCACCGGTGGCCAGCTCGCGGAGCATGAAGTCGAGGGTCGAAGTGGCCACGTCCAGGTAGCGCGGAGTCTCCGTCGCTCGGTAGCCCTCGAGGTAGGCGTGGGCGAGCTGCGCGTTGTCGTAGAGCATCTTCTCGAAGTGCGGCACCAGCCAGTGCGCGTCGGTGGCGTAGCGCGCGAATCCGCCGCCCAACTGGTCATGGATGCCGCCATTGGCCATCCGATCCAGGGTGAGGTTCACCATGTGGAGCGTCGCGGGGTCCCTGCTGCGATGCCAGGAGCGAAGCAGGAACTCGAGCGTCATCGGCGCCGGGAACTTCGGCGCGCCCCCGAAGCCACCGTGCACGTCGTCAAACGAGGCGGCCAGCCAAGCCGTGGCCTGCTCCAGCGCGAGGCGGGTGGGATCGGCTCCGCCGGGTACGACCGTCAGCTGTTCGCGCAGGTGTGCCGTCAGCTGGCGACCCTGCGCCTCGATCTCGTCGCGCCGCTCCCGATACGCCTCGGCGATCGCCGACAGGACGCGCGGGAAGGCTGGCATGCCGTGCCGATCCTCGGGCGGGAAGTAGGTGCCGCCAAAGAACGGCTCGAGCGTGGGCGTCAGGAAGACGCTCATCGGCCAGCCACCGCTGCCGGTCATCGCCTGGACCGCCCCCATGTAGATGTCGTCCAGGTCGGGTCGCTCCTCGCGATCCACCTTGATCGGCACGAAGTCGGCGTTCAGCTGCGCCGCGATCGCCTCGTTCTCGAACGACTCGCGCTCCATGACGTGGCACCAGTGGCAGGCCGAATAGCCGATGGAGAGGAAGATCGGCCGGTCCAACTCGCGCGCTCGAGCGAGCGCCTCAGGACCCCACGGATACCAGTCCACCGGATTGTGGGCGTGCTGGAGCAGGTACGGGCTCGTCTCGTTCGCCAAGCGGTTCGCCATTCAGGGCAGAGTCTGGCATCCCTATCCGACGCCGGGAGGGGCCAGAGCGTTGAAACCCGGCGACCATGGCCGCGTATTACGCTCAGTGATCAACGGAGCCGTCGGAGAACGCTCGCGGGCCGCCTGATCACCCGGGGTGGTAGCCGAAGCCGCGCGAGCGGTTCCAGGCGTCCGCTGACCGCGCTCATGAATACGGCTGTCCGCTTATCCCGACACGCCATACGTGGCGGTCAGGCAGGTCGCTCGGTCGCGAACTGCTCCTGGTACAGGCGGGCGTAGAGGCCTTCATGACGGATCAGCTCGTCGTGCGTGCCGCGCTCCACGATCCGTCCACGGTCGTAGACCAGGATCTGATCCGCCCGCAGGATGGTCGACAGGCGATGCGCGATGGCGATGGTGGTGCGCCCCTCCATCAGCCGCACCAGCGCCGACTGGATGAGCCGCTCGCTGACCGTGTCGAGCGCCGACGTCGCCTCGTCCAGGATCAGCACCCGCGGGTCCTTGAGCAGCACTCGTGCGATCGCGACACGCTGCTTCTCACCGCCGGAGAGCTTGTATCCCCGCTCGCCGACGATGGTGTCGTAGCCCTCGGGCAGCTCCATCACCCGCTCGTGGATGGCAGCTGCACGCGCGGCGGCCTCGATCTCCTCCATGGTCGCGTCCGGCTTGGCGTAGCGCAGGTTCTCGAGCACCGAGGCGTGGAACAGGTACGTCTCCTGGGTGACCACGCCGATCACCCGTCCCAGCGACTCGAGGGCGATCTGCCGCACGTCGATCCCGTCGATGCGCACGCTGCCCGCGTCGGCGTCGTAGAGCCGCGGCAGCAGGTAGGTGGTCGTCGTCTTGCCCGATCCGGACGGGCCGACCAGCGCGACCAGCTGACCGGGGCGGGCCGCGAACGAGATTTCCTCGAGCCCGAACGGCTGGACCGGCAGCGGCACGGCTCTGCCGTCTGCTTCGGCCTGCGCGGCCTCCGCCTGTGCCGCCAGCTGCAACGCGCTCTTCGGGTAACGGAAGGAGACGCCGTCCACCAGCACGTCGCCCGACATCGCAACCGGATCGAGCGTCACCGCGTCCGGAGCGTCCCGGATCTCGTGCTCCATCTCCAGGTACTCGAAGATCCGGTCGAAGAGCGCCAGCGCGCCCTGGATCTCAACCTGGACGTTCAGCAGCTGTCCCAGCGGGAAGAAGAGACGGCTCTGGAGCGTGGTGAAGGCGACGATCGTGCCGACACCGACGTTCGTGTCGCCGCCGATGATCAGCGAGCCTGCCAGCAGGTATACGAAGGCGGGCGCGATGCTGAAGAAGGTGCCGATCATCGCGAAGAACCAGCGGCCCACCATCTGCTGCCGGATCTGCAGGTCGCCCAGGCGGCGCGACTCCTTGGCGAACTTCTCGATGCTGGCGCGCTGCTGGCCGAATGTCTTCGACAGCAGGATTCCGGACACGGAGAGCGACTCCTCCGTGATCGCGCTCACCTCGGCCAGCGACCGCTGGGTCATGCCGCTCACCTCGCGGCGCACCTTGCCGACGCGGTAGGTGATGTAGGCGAAGACCGGCAGCATCCCGAGCGAGAGGATCGTGAGCCGCCAGTCGAGGATCAGCATGGCGATGACGGTGGTTGCCACAGTGGCGAAGTTCGAGAGGAGGGAGGCGGCGGTATCGGTCACCACCGACTGGACCCCGTTCACGTCGTTCCCGATGCGGCTCTGGATCTCGCCCGTGCGCGTCTCGGTGAAGAAGCGCAGCGGCATCCACTGCAAGTGGGTGTACAGGGCCAGCCGCAGGTCGTCCATGACGCGCTGGCCGACCACGTTGGACAGGTAGGACTGCCAGACGCCGATGCCGGACGAGAGGAAAGGCAGCACGATCATCAGCGCGCATTGGACGTAGAGCAGCCCAACGTCCTGCGGGCCGAGCAGGTTGTCGATGACCAGCTTCAGCAGGATGGGGTTGACGACGCCGATGCTGACGCTGACAAGGATGAGTCCGGAGATCACTGTCAGCCGTGCCCGATAAGGCCTGAAGAAGCCGGCGATCAGCCGAAGGGTCTTCGGCCCGCTGCCCGGGCGCGCTTCCAGGTTCGGCTCCTCGCCGCCGCCCCACGGCCCGCGGCCCATGCCTCGGCCGCGCATCATGTGAGCAAGATCGAGAGGAACGCCTGCGCCAGCGGCAGGTCGACCGCCTTGCCGGCCTCGACGGCCCGCTCACGCATCCATTCCTCGACCTCGTCGGGCTCGTCGATCTGGCTGGTGTGGCAGCGCAGGGCCGCCACGCCGCGGTCCAGGGAAGCGGCGACATCCATCCACAGGTTCGGCCGCTCCACGCCGCTGATCAGCAGCTGGCGCACCTTCCACGGCTCCAGACCCTCGTCGATCAGCTCCGGGAAGTTGTGCCGATCGCGCGCGGCCGGGTAGACCGCGGCCAGCGTGGCCTCGCCCGTCGCCAGGTGATCGGGATGGGCGATGTGGCCGGCACCATCGGTCCTGCGCTGCGGGTTCTGGGCGATCACGACGTCCGGCTGGAACCGGCGGATCTGCCGCGCGATGTCCCGCCGCAGGTCGAGCGTGGGCATGAGGTAGCCGTCCGGATAGCCGAGATGGACGATCTCCTGCACGCCAAGCACGTCCGCGGCGGCGCGCTGCTCCGCGATGCGGGTGGCGGCCAGCTCGGCCGGTGTGAGCGCGGGGTCCTCGGTCCCCTTGCCTCCGTCCGTGGTGACGACGTAGTCGACGCGTGCGCCGCCATCCGCGAGGGCCGCGATCGCCGGAGCTGCCAGGAACTCTGCATCGTCGGGGTGGCTGAAGACGACCAGCACACGGCGCAGCTCATCGATCAGCGTGTGACGTTCCTGGTCGCTCATGGGGTCGCGCATGCTACCGCTGATTGACCGTTGACGCCGGCGGTGGACATACTGCCCCTCAGTATGTCAACGCACTTCCGACACTCGTACACCAAGGACCGCCGCGAGCTGCTGAACCGCCTGCGGCGGATCGAGGGACAGGCCCGCGGCCTGCAGCGGCTGGTCGAGGAAGAAGCCTACTGCCTGGACCTCCTGCAGCAGGTCGAGGCGCTCACCGCGGCGGCTGACCAGGTGGGCCTCCTGCTGCTGGAAGATCACATATCGGGCTGCCTGACGCATGCCATCGAATCGGGCCAGGGAGAGCCGTATGTGGGCGAGGTGATGACCGTCGTCAGGCGGACGATGGGGCGTCCCGCATCACGCCGCAAGCGGCCTACATCGGCCTGAGCCGGGCAGCAAAAGGGAGTGCCGCAGGGGGGAACCACGACACTCCCGGGAAAGAGTATACGGACGGTCAATAGCCAACGAACGCTTGCTCACTCACCGAACATCGTGAGCTGCTGACCTCCACGCTCGATCAGCGGATCGAGCCCAAGCAGCGGCTCCATACGCTCCAATCCGGCCTGCTCCAGGTCCACCAGCGTGGCCAGGTGCTGCCATTTGAGGAAGTGCCAGTTCTGCCGGCTGACCTCCGCCCGTAGCCACGGCGAGCGTTCCAGCTTCAGCCGGAGGAGCTCGGTCCGCTCCGCCGGGAAGACGAGGAAACGGGCCTGCTGGTCACCCTCGGGGATCTGACGGCCGCGGCGCAAGATGGCCTCGCCGATCATCGCCGTCCACTCGACCTCGAACAGGAACGCAAGCCGCCCGCGCCGGTACCAGAGGGCGTCCACCGCGCCGAGCGCGTCGGCCGGGGCACGGATCACCAGCGGGAGATAAGCACGCCGCTCGTCGTCGTGCAGCCGGGCCAGGAGGGTCCCGCCCTCGTAGGGCCGATCGTGTTCCCGCTTGCTCACCCACGCCTTCAGACCGATGCGGTGCGCGTAATCGACCAACAACCCGATGACCCGGGCGTGGTCCTCCAACCGGTGAGCGAGGTCGTCGTCGGTGCGCAGCTGGCCCTGCTCGCCGCGCGTGGCGTACGCCGCCAGGCAGGCGCGCACCAGCTCCTCATCCGGCGAGTCGAGGCCGGGGAAAAGGGCGTAGATCCGGTCGAGGAAGCCCTGCTCGTCCAGGCGTCCGGCGGTCGACAGGATGGAGAAGGTCGACCACTCGACCCGGTCGGCGAGCGGCGCCTCGGCCAGCTCCGGCTCGCGCAGCCACCACTGCGGCCGGTCGGCGTCGCCGAGCCTGACCAGCGACCGATGCTCGTCGCGCCAGAGCTCCTCGCGCAGCAAGGTGGCCAGCAGCGCCGCGCCGCCGCGCTCCAGCCGCGCGTCCTGGGCGGGCTCACCGTCGCTCTCGCCGTTGCTCCGGCCGGCGGCGACACGCCTGAGCAGGCCGGCGCGTTGCAGGCCCAGCAGGACGGCCGCCGCGATGCGGGTCAGGCCGGCCGGCTCGCCACGTGCCCGCAGGAGCTCCACCGCCGAGCTGTCGATTGCGTCCGCCAGCTCCGGGTAGGTGAGGTGCCCCTCATCGGCGCCGAGACGCAGCGGGCTCGGCTGCACGGCGTCGCGCAGTCGATCCTCCGCCGATGGCTTGCGAAACTGGAGCGTTACACCGTCGCCGGAACGTCGGGATTCGCGGTGGATGACGTCGACCAGCTCCAGCCCGGCAGCCGATCCCGCGGTGGCGGCGGCCAGCAGGCGATCCGGGTCGTCGCCTTCCAAAATCACCACGAACCAGCCGTCCTGCTTCAGGGCGCCGGCGGCGGATGCCATCGCGTGCCGCAGGGCGGTCGCCTCGGCGCCATCCGAGCGTGCTGGCGCCGTGCCGAACAGCGGTTCCAACCGGAGCGTCTCGGCCGCTTCCCGGCCGATGAGCCAGCCGGTGGCGAGGTACTCGAAGCTCAGCTCGTCGACGCTCGGCGCATCGGGAACCGATGCGATGACCATGTCGACGTGATCGGGAGGCAGGTACTGGCCGATCACCGCCGGCCGGCAACGGATCCAGAGCACGTTGGCGGCGGCCACGCCGCCCAGGTCCTCCAGTCCGGCAGCGAAGCGCGCCGGACGACGGTCACGTCCGAGCGCGGCAACGGCAATGCGCACGTCCTGCACCGCAGACTCGAAGAGCCGCCACACGTTCGCCTCGCGCTGGTAGCGCGAGGCAGGCTGCCGCACGTGGCCGCCGCTGATGCGCAGCGAGGCGACGCGCCCGGGATAGCCGTTGAGCTTGCTGGCCGGGAGCAGGCACGCGGCGAGCGCGAGGCGGAAGACCGCGGCCATGGCCGGGTCGCGAAGCTCGGCGTCGATCTTGTTTGCGATCGTCTGCAGTGCGTACAGGTTGCGGGCGGTGTAGAGGTCGAGCAGCTCCTCGACCAGCTCGGTGCGGCCGTCGAGCACCGGGAATCGATCGCGCAGCTGCTGGTAGTGCTGACCCTGGCGGACGTCGGTCGCGGTCAGCTGCGGCGCGATCGGCTCCGGCAGCACGGTGGAGGCGAACCGGGGACCCCCGCTGCCATGCCCGGTCGGTGCGTCCGCCTCCAGGGCGGGCGGCGGCGGCGGTTCGCCCTCCTCGCCGATGGGGGCAGCCGGATCCTCGTCCAGCGAGGGCGCCGCGGTCAGCCCGACCGGCGCCGGCGGCAGCTCGTCGTCCAGATCCGGGTCCTCGTCGAGGTCGGCCGCGTCGCTGATCGCGATCGGCTCCATGGCGGGTGGTCGGTCGGTGGGCGCCCGCTCGATCCCGAGCTTGGCGAGGTCGATCTCGTCGACCGCGGCCACGCGCTCGACCGGTCCACCTATCGAGAGGTCGCAGTTCGCACAGCGGTACATCTTGCGGCCGGGTGCGTCTGCGTCTCGCGGCCAGATGAACTGCTCGCCGACGACCGGTCGACGGCACGTGGCGCAGCGCGTCGCATACAGCTCCTCGATGTGCTGCCGCAGCGGCACGTCGACGCGGCGGGAGGCGGACAGGTGGCCGAAGGCTGCTTCGATGGCGGCGGCATCTGGCGTCAGGAGGAAGGCCTGGCCGGCGAGCTGGGCGAACGGACTTGGGTCGCTGACCACCGCGCGCATCCCGGCGGCGATGGCCCGGCGCGCTGTCCAGCCGGTTCCGGCCCACGGGTCGAGCACGGTATCGCCGGCGCGCGCGAACGAGGCGAGCTCCGCGTCCAGCTGGTTATCGGCCGGCGAGGGGAAGTAGCGCTCCAGGAGCGCGAGGCCGGGGAGGCGGCGAGGAAGGACGACGTGGTCGAGACGCTTCCGTTGGGCCTCGCCCATCGGGCCTCCTACGGTTCCTCGAGCAACTCCTCTTCGAGCTCGGGCTCGGCAGAGAATTCCGGCAGGCTGGTGTCGAGCTCCTCGACCTCCTCCGGCTCCTCTTCGAGCTCCTCGCTCTCCTCCTCGTCATCGTAGCGGAGCGCAGTGCCCTTCATGTACGGCCTGACGTCAGTGCCGCGGGCTCCGACGCTGCCCGGGAAGGAGACCTTGCCGAAGTTGTCGGGGTGGGCGAAGGCCTCGCGGATGATGATCCGCACCTCGTCGCCGTTCACGACCGTGATGGCGGCTTCGTACCGATTGCCGCCCTTCATCAGCTTTCCGAGTCGCGCTCCGACGCGCGGCTCCACCTGTCCGATCTCCACCTCGCCGACGCGCGCGACCAGCACGTCGCCTTCGAACACCAGCTCCACGCCGTCGCCGGGCGAGAGCGGGGCGAGCTGCCGCGCCGGACCAACGTTGATGATCCGGGCGTGGCCGGTCTTGCCCATCTCCTCGATGAAGTCGGCTGCGGACGCTTTCTCTGGCTTGCCGTTCCCCGGAGCGCTGCCGTCGCCGCCGCCCAGCAGCACTCGCAGTCGGGCAACATTGCGCTCCGCGATGCGATTGGTCGCGTCGCGCTCAAGTGCGCTCTCGTATGCCTCGAGCGCCTCGCCGTGGCGTCCGAGCTCGGCCAGCGCCTTGCCGAGGCGGTTGTAGCCGTCCGTATCTGGCCCCAGCTCGAGCAGCTGGCGGTTCGTCTCGACAGCCTGCTCCCACTCGCCCTGGGTCGCCTGGCTGATCGCCGTTTCGGCCAGCAGACGACGCTGGCGCATCGTCGTTTCCGTGTCTCCGAGCGTCATGTCGTGGCAGATTCTCCCCGCGAAAAGCGGATCTGGAAGCCGATTGAGGGCCTCTCGCGAGCCTCTCCCGGCCCGAGGGCGCCTTGTTGTAGCACCGGCCGATGGGGGTGTCAACGCGACCACGTCCAGGGCGGCCGCCGCAGGCTGCACCCCGGCCGTCAGGTCCCGTGGAGGAGCAGCGCCACCACGAGGCCGAGCACCGCCAGGGCGCCGAACTCCAGGACCACGGAGCGCACCGACGCGCCCTCGTCCAGCGCCTCGGCCGCGCCGGCCCACGCGTGGAAGCCGAGGGCCACGATGGCCGAGCCGACGACGCCGGGCAGTTGCAGCAGGGCCATGGCCGCGCCCAGCTGTGCGATCGCGACCAGGTGCAGGGTCGCCTGGCCGACAGCCTCGATTCCCGTGCGACCGCGCGCCTCGGCCGCCCTCAGTGCGGGAACCGCGGTGATGACCAGTAGCAGGATGAGGCCCGGCGGCCACGCATCAGCGGAGACCACCGCGCCCAGGCCGGCCGCCGCGGCAAAGACGATCCCTACCAGGACGAGATCGATCCCCACCCGGTGCTGGTTGCCCTGCGCCAGGTCTATCTCGAGGCGCATGACGCCCCACAGCAGGATGGCCGCCACCGGCGTCAGCAGCAGCCCGACGCCGGGCGCGACCAGACGGCCGAACAGGGTCAGCGCCACCCCTGCCGCCGCCAGGGTCATGTAGCGGGCGAAGCCGAGCTCCGGGCGCACTGGACCGATGAGCACCACGGCTCCGATGCCACCGATGGCGAGCTCGACGGCGATCATGATCGCCAGCCAGAAGGGCGATACCAGCCAGCCGGTCGCGGCCACGACCGCCATCACGATCGCGATCAGGACGGCCTCGGGCCGGTCGATGCGCTGCAGGGCGCGGGCTGCCGCCGGCCGGCGGCGGATGAGGCGCCCGATCACTGGAGCGACGCCAGCAGGTCGTCGGCGGCCAGCGTGCCCGCCACCTGACCGGGTGTCAGCCAGGCGCGACGCGCCATCGAGACGGCGTAGTCGAGCTGGCTCAGCTCCTCGGTGCGATGCGCGTCGCTGGCCAGCGTCAACCGCACACCGGCCTGGGCCGCCGCTCTCCCGAGCGCATCGTCCAGATCGAGCCGCGGGCTGCCGTTCATCTCCAGCATC
>DASSCW010000096.1:0-2874 GCA_035697465.1 Candidatus Limnocylindria bacterium
GAGCCGCAGCCCGTGCTGGCCGAGGTCGAACCCGAGCCTGAGCCGGAGCCCGTGCTGGCCGAGGTCGCGGCGTTCGACGCCCCGCCCGAGCCGGAATGGCCGGACGTCGTTCCCGAGCTCATCTCCCTGACATGGGAGGACGACGCGCAGTTCGAGCTCGAGCCCGAGCCCGAGCCGCAGCCCGTGCTGGCCGAGGTCGAACCCGAGCCCGAGCCGGTCGTCGCCGAGGTCGAACCCGAGCCCGAGCCGATCGCCGCCTCGGTGGAGGTCGAGCCCCTTCCGGAGCCCGAACCTCTGGCTCCGCCGCCCATCCTCCCGATCAGCGAGACGATCCTTCACATCCCTCGCGCCGTGCCCGCGCCTTCCGTGGAGCCCGAGCCGGTTGCGGCGGAACTGGACGACCCGGCGCTGGCCGCGCGGCGCGCCAAGCTCGACCTGCTGGGCCTGGGCGATCCCGGCGAGGGGCCTGTCACTTCGGGCCGACAGAACGTGCTGCCGTATCGGTCCAGCGGCGCCTCGATGCACCCCGGTGAGCTGGCAGCGCGCCAGGCCGCGGGACAGGTGGTGGGTGGCTCGTTCTGGGAGGCGTCCGCCCGCGAGGTCGCGGGCGTCATGACCAGCATCGGCGTGCAGTCCTGCGGCCACTGCGGCCTCTCGCTTTCGGCCTCGGCCCGGTTCTGCCGCCGCTGCGGCACGCGACAGGCGCAGTCGGCCTGAGATCCGCCTAGTCCGACGAGGCGGGAGCGCCCCCCGTGGTGCTGCTTCCCGACGACGGCTTCGACTCACCCCCGCCCTTGGACGGGCCGTCTGCCTTCGGCGTGGAGGGCGCATCGGCCGATGAGCTGGCCGGCTTCGACCCTGACGGTACCGATGCAGAGCTGGAGGAGCGCGAATCGGTCTTGTAGAAGCCGCTGCCCTTGAAGATGATGCCGGCCGGGAACAGCACTCGTCGGAGCTCGCCGCCGCAGCGCTCACAGCGCTCCGGACCAGACTCCTGCATGGAGTGGATCACCTCGATGGTGTGCCCGCACTCGCGGCACTGGTAGTCATACGTCGGCACGGCCGGCGCATGATCGCACAGGCGTCACCGCCCGGCGCGAGGAGGGATCAGGCGTTCGAGGTGCGGGAGACGAGCTGGGCCAGCCACGAGCGCCGCTGAGGCGCACTGACCTTCGGGGCCTCGCCCTGGACCACGATGCGCGCGACGTTGTGCAGGTCGGTCGAGATCTTCTCGCGCGGGAACTTGGAAACCACCGGCTGCCCTTCGTTCGAGGCGATGATCGCTTTTGGCCCGTTCGAGACCACGGTGGCGCTGACCGGCAGCTTGAGCACGTCCTCGATGTCCGGCATGCGGATGCCGTGGTTGGCGCGGTTCACGACCACGCGGACCATGTCGCCCAGGCCGACCTCGCGGGCCAGGCCCAGGAACTGCGAACTGTTTCGAAGCGAGCCGACCTCCGGCGTCACGACCAGCAGGATTTCGTTGGCGAGCGTCAGCATGGCCATGGTGCGGTCGTCGTAGCCAGGATGCGTGTCGACTACCACATACGAGTGATGAGCCTTGGCCCAGCGCAGGGCGGCGAGCAGCAGGTCGACACCAACGTTCTCCGAGTCGGCCGGGTCGCTGCCCCAGGTGAGCACGCGAACACCGGAGGGCTCGTGCGTGGTGACGCAGTGCTCGAATGCGGAATCGGTCCATTCCTCGGGGGCCGAGTCGGCAAGGTCGGCCAGGCCCATGCGGTACTTGACCGCCAGCACGGAGGTGACGTTGCCGACGCCCACATCGGCGTCGAAGAGGAGGACGTTGGCCCGCGTCTGCTCGCGCAGGGCGACGGCCGTGTTGACGGAGATGGTCGTCTTTCCGACCCCGCCCTTCGGGGCGAAGATGCTGATCACGCGGCCCTCGCCGATGATCGTGCCGTCCTCCGCGGTGGTCGTGGTGGTGAGCGCCGCTTCCTGGCCAGGCACCGCCATGCCGGATCGGATGAGCAGCGCCTGCAGTCGATAGACCAGCGCATCGCTGGGGATCGGCTTGACCGCGTACTCGTCGCGGGTCGCGGTGCTGCTGGTCGCAAACTCCGGGATCTCGTCGCCGAAGAGGAGAAGCGTCGGGACGGGGTGGGCGCCATGGATCGCCGCGTACAGCGGCTGCGTCGTCTCCGCCGGAAGATCGCAGTCGATCACGGCCAGATCGACGCGGCCACCATCGGTGAGGGTGGCCAGCGCGGCGGCGCTGTCGGTCAGGGTGTCGAAGCCGGCACGCCCGAGGTCAGCGGCGAGGCCGTTGCCGTTGTCGGCCATGGCCAAAAGGACGGTAGGACGCTCCATCGGTTCCCTTCGGTGTGGTTGGGACGGTTGCGCACCCCACCACTATTGGCCGCACCTACCCGCACGACAATGGGACCAGGGCCTACGCGGTCTCGCCAAAGGTACTGGCCCGATGCCTCCGCCCCGCGCGCAGCGCCGAATGTCGGCCCGAATCAGCTCCGGCTCATGCGCATGCCGCACTTGGGGCAGTAGAACGCGCCGGCGCTCCCCGCTTCGAAGCCGCAGTGTGCGCAGACCAGGCCCGAATGCCCGCCGACGGATGGCGCGCGCGCCGATTCGGCGGCGCCCAGGCTGTACCCCGATGCAATGACCTGCTGGTACAGCGAGCTGAGCAGCTTCTGGCCGTGGCGCTCGGTGTCGCCACGCTGCCCCTTGCCGCCCCAGCCGACCACCGCCCGCACGATGAGCTCACCGGACAGCTCGTCCCAGTGCGAGGCGAGGCCGCCCACGATGGCGTTGTACTCCGGGTAGCCGCTGGTGTCGGTGTCGCCGTGCAGGAGGCCGCAGGCAAAGGTGTCCACCGTCATGTCGAGCGCATCGGTCAGC